>CAJCIF010000039.1 GCA_903970355.1 Actinomycetota bacterium | reverse complement strand
GATGGCCGCGGTCGTTCAATCGGTTTCCCAACCGCCAATCTTTCTCTTTACGAATTTCAAGTCATCCCTCAAATCGGCGTCTATGCAGGGAAAGTCGCAATCGGCAATCATAAACATATCCCTTGTGTCATAAACGTTGGTCATCGTCCGACTTTCAAAGAAAATCAAAAGAGTGACAGAGAAAGACCTATCGTAGAAGTCCATGTCCTAAATTTTGACGAAGATCTCTATGGCAAGAGTGTCGATGTCTCCTTTTGCAAGAAACTGCGTAATGAACAAAAATTTGCCGGTATAGATGAGCTCAAGAAACAGATTTCGTTGGATTGCCAGGCGGCCGTTAGTTATTTTCAGGACCAGAATTCAGAAACTTTTGTAGAACGAACGCCAGCTTGATATCGAAGCGCGGCTACCTCGCATCGGTTAGTTTGTCAGGATCTCTGCAATGTTCGTAAAGAGCGTCAACCTCACCAACTTTCGCAACTACGAAAAGGCCAGTGCGGCCTTGTGTCCAACCCGCAATATTCTCATTGGTGAAAACGCCCAGGGCAAAACTAATTTTTTAGAAGCAATTGAACTGTTTTCAAATGGTTATTCAGACCGCGCCAATCGCGACACAGAATTGATATTGAACGGCCAGGATGCAACCCTCCTTGAGATTGCTTTTGAAGCGCATGGTCGCAACGAAACAGCCTCACTAGCTCTAAAAAGAAAGTCCGGTAATGCCACTAATGATGAAGGCGGCGTCGAACGAGCTGTAAAAGTGAACGGCGTCAGTCACGGTCTAATGAGATATCTGCGCGGCCACCTCGCTTCGGTTAGTTTTAAAAGTCAGGATCTCAACTTAGTGCGCGGCGGGCCGAAGTTTCGGCGCGAATGGATCGACCGCCTGCTTGTCACTCTTAAACCATCACTTGATGAAGAGCTGAGTAAATATCAAAAGGTGATATCGCAGCGTAACCGTCTTCTCAAGTCACTTTTCGAGAAGGGCTCAGTTACAACTGCAAAGCGAGAAGAGTTGAAAGTTTGGGACGAGCAGGCCGCCCAATACGGCTCGAACATAGTAGTACGGCGACTTGCATTGCTGCAGGAAATCTTGCCCAAAGCAATGGAATATCAAAGCTCCCTTTCTCAAAACAAAGAAGAACTATCGCTTTTCTACGAACTGAAAATACCTGAAACTTCCGATCAAGAAGACGAAGAAGAAGTGGCGGCAAAACGTTTCGCCTTTTTTGAAAACGGCAAAGCACTTCCTTTACCGGAACGCAGTCAGATTGCTGCCTTGCAGTTAAGAAGCTTCCGCGACAATCGCTTCCTCGAAATTTCACGCAAACAAACGCTCTGTGGGCCCCATCGCGATGACATTACTTTTATGCTTAATGGCAAGGAATCAAGTGCTTATGCCAGCCAGGGGCAGCAGCGCTCGCTTGTGCTCAGCCTGAAACTGGCCGAGCTTCAGCACCTGGGCGAATCCCTCAATGAGCCTCCCATACTCATTCTGGATGACGTTCTCGCTGAGCTCGATTTGGCCAGACAATCTTTGCTTCTATCGCTTGTAAAAAATGATATGCAAACGATCATTTCAACCACACACCTGGCTGGTTTTGAGCCCGAATGGCTGGAAGGAGCTTTAATTTTGAATGTGGCGCATGGTGCGATCCTAGCCGAGCCAATCGCAATCCCAGCCCCGGTTTTGAGCCAAATGGATTGAATAATGGAGGGCTCGTAGAAGCGCGTGGATAGGTCGAAAGGGTGGTACATTAATAATGCTTAATAGGCTACTCTAATAGGATTCTTTGTAAGAGCGTTGGTGGTCCCTTAAAAGTGGCTTTAGACAACATCGAAAACGTGCTCGATCGCAAGGTCTGCATCGAATGCCATCGTCAGTTTACTGGCATTGTGGCAGCGTGCCCGCACGATGGCACTCTTCTTGTCAGTGTCGTTCAAGATCCACTAATCGGCACGGTTCTGTCAGGCAGCTATGAGATTTTGTCTGTGCTCGGACAGGGCGGTATGGGCGTTGTCTATAAAGCTCGGCATAATCTTATGGAACGCATCGTTGCAATCAAAATGTTGCAGGCTCAGCTCATTACAGATTCAATGAGCGTAAAGCGTTTTCAACATGAAAGTAAAGCGGCTGGTGCCATCAAGCACCCCAACGTTATTAGTATCTTCGATTTTGGAATTTCACCCACCGGTCAGCCCTACATAGTCATGGACTACCTTGAGGGCACACCACTTTCTGATGAGATCAAAAAAGAAGGTCAAATCGGTGTTGAACGAACAATCAAAATCATGGCACAGGCTTGCGACGCTCTTGAGCATGCCCACAAACAAGGTGTTATTCACCGTGATTTGAAGCCAAGCAATATCGTTTTGATCAACTTCGACGGCGACAAAGATTTCGTCAAGGTAGTCGATTTTGGTGTCGCCAAACTTTTAACAGGCACAGAAAGTCAAAAGCTCACACAAGTTGGTGAAGTTTGCGGCAGTCCAGTTTATATGAGTCCGGAGCAGTGCAAGGGCATGGATCTCGACAATCGCTCCGATATCTATTCCATGGGTATTGTCGTTTATGAGGCATTAACAGGCAGGTTACCTATTCTCGGCAAGACCATGGTTGAAACCATGTTCGAGCATGTCAGCTCCCCTCCTAAATCAATTGCCGAAGCGCGTCCTGATCTCTATATTCCAGAACGCCTGGAAGCAGTAATTATGAAGGCGCTCTCTAAAGATCCAAAAGATAGACATGAATCGATGGATCATTTAAGA
Source organism: Actinomycetota bacterium (assembly GCA_903970355.1). Classification (GTDB taxonomy): domain Bacteria; phylum Cyanobacteriota; class Vampirovibrionia; order Obscuribacterales; family Obscuribacteraceae; genus CAJCIF01. Next base: position 1,663 of record CAJCIF010000039.1, on the reverse strand, counting down.
AATGAGCTCGAAATCGCCATTCCGAGAGCAGGTCGCAGCCAGATTTTGCGCACAACGCCGCTTGAACAAATACAAGAAAGCAGTAAGAAGATACAAAAACATCCAGTATCACAGGTGGTGGCTGCTGTGGCTGCCTGCGGCGTTTGCTTAGCGATTGTGGTTGGATGGGCTCTGTCCTTCCACAAAGACACACTACCGCAACAAGTGCCGGTGCAATCCACTGCTACGCCTATACCCGTTCGTCAACCTGTCAGCCTCAGTCAACCGATCAATCAACCGGCCAATAAACCGGCCAATAAAGCTATCAGTCCGCCTCCTGATCAATCTACGGCAAACCAGGTGCCTATCCCCGTTCAAATGCCGCACGTTGCCCAGACTCCAGTTGCTGAATCCAACGATGCCGATTCCAAACAAACAGAAGCCTCCGCAAAAGAACCTGCCGACGCCGCTCTTGCACCTCGTTCTCGTCCCAGACGCATCTACGAACCAGCACATAGAAAAAGCTATAGCACCATAGAAGCCACCAGCAGACCGACACGCTCAAGAACCGCTTACAAAACTCTAGTAGATAAACCAGCAAAATCCGCAGGCGACCCCTGGAGCGGTTTAAAGAGTTTACGTAGTTATTGAAATGAATAACTAAGGCAACGCAGCGCTGACTCGTGCGGACAAAGCAACAGCGAAACGCAGCTGCGGCGAGGAGCCGTGGCGGAGCGTAGCGCCGATTCGCGCGGAGGAGGCGACGGAGGAGCCGACCGGAGCGCTTACACTGAAACCGACCGGAGCGCTTACATAAAAGCGCTTAGATTAAAACTAAATTTCTGGCGCGCTGCATAAGCTTTTCGACTCGCTCAGGATCAACTGGGTTTTGCCATTTGCCATCATATTTTGCATCAGAGCCAACGATGATGGCATCGCTTACTTTCATATACTCTTCTATGTTTTGTGCGGTTACACCAGAACCAACAACAACTGGAATTGCAACCGCGGCACGTGCTTCTTCAACTGATGAAACGCGGGGAGGATGAGCGGTTACTTTGCCGGAAATTACAACGGCATCAGCTCGGAAAAATTCAGCAGCCTTGGCTGTCTCCACAAGACTGATATCCTCTGTGATGGCATGAGATGAATGCTTCTTTTTGATGTCCGCAAATATTTTGATTTTATCCGCTTTCAAATTACTACGCCTGCGAATCAATTCGGCCGCACACGATTCATGAATCCCTTCATCACCTATGTGCGCAAAAACAAATCCCTCCACTCGAATGAAATCAAGGCCGGCAGCAATGGCAACAGCTAAACTTTCGATGTTTGCACCGGCTAGAAGTTGCACTCCGGTAGGCAGCATGGATTCGTATTTGATGGCATTGGCAATTGTTGTCATAGCGGCCGTCGTCTCTGGCGCAACAAAACCACAGTGATACGGAACGTCGTGCATGTTCTCCAGAATAAGCGCATCTACGCCTGCTTCCTTGTAAGTAAGAGCATCAAAAAGAGTCTTTGCCAGAATCTCTTCCATGTTGCCGCAATAGTGAGCTGCACCTGGCAAGGCCGGCACGTGCACAGCTCCAACAATCGAACAGCCGCGTCCAAACATAAACACACCCTCGCGCTTGGCATTGCTTCATCTTGAGGTCAGTTAAATATGATAACAACGTTTGAG
>CAJCIF010000038.1 GCA_903970355.1 Actinomycetota bacterium | reverse complement strand
CCACTGTCTTAGAATCTGAACCGGTCTTGTTTAGGTTACTTAAGATCCATTCCCATTAATGGCAGTCTGGTCACAATCGACCTGGAAAATAGTTTAAACCCTAAGCAAAATCAACTTGTACAGGCTCAGACAATATACCCTTGCGGTAGGCTTCCGTAAATAAGAGTCGGACGGCGTCACATCCCTTAGATCCGCAGTCTACCGTCAGTTCGTTCACATACATGGAGACATAACGGTCGATCATGTCGGCCTTCATATCTCGAGCGAATTCCATCGCATACTGCAGTCCTTCTTGGCGATGCGCAAGTGAGTATGAAATGGATTCCTTGAGTAGACTAACGGTTTGGCGAATAAGATCGGAGCCAAGCGCACGTCTAATGACATTGCCACCAAGCGGTAAAGGCAGGTTCGTTTCCTTGTGCCACCACTGACCGAGATCAACAATCTTCTTAAGGCCGAGTTCCTTGTAGGTAAGCTGACCTTCGTGAATCAATAATCCGGCATCAAACTCACCACTGGCGACAGCCGGAATAATTTCGTGGAAAGGATGCTCGACAACATTTAAATCAGGATGGAACAGACGGAGCGTTAAATAAGCCGTTGTTAGTTTTCCAGGAATAGCAATACGGATCTTCGAAAGTTCGTCCTCGGAAAACTCTCGCTTGCCAATCAAAATTGGCCCGTAATTATCCCCGAAACTGCCACCACAGGTAGTGAGCATGTAGTCTTTTGCAATAGATGGATAGGCCGCAAAAGAGACGGCCGATATGTCATATACGCCGGTAGCCGCCTCATTGTTAAGGGCTTGAATATCTTTTGCAGTAAGGCGAAAGTTTATGCCTTTCGTATCGATCTTGCCTTTAGCAATGGCGTACATCATGAATGCATCGTCGGAATCCGGACTGTGCGCTAAAGTAATTTCCTTTGTTAGAACGGACATGTTTTTTCTCCAAGAGGAAACGCCTCAAAACCCCATTCAAGAGGTCTCGGCAGGTTTACGTTCCCAGGTAGTGCCGGTGACTCATAGATTTTTTTGAGCGTGTTGATATCACGCGGACTTATTGTCGCATTTGGCGGCATCGATAATCGGCCATCTATGTTGAGTTCTACAGGATACATAATGTCTCCCGGCGTTCCGCTGTGACCGTAAAGGCCAAGAGCATGTCCGAGCTCGTGGGTAAAAGCCGTAGAGAGACAGCGTTCTGGCACCGCCAGGAGGTAGAAAGTCGGCCTCAATATGTACATTTGTACGCGAGGTGATCCGTTAACAACTATTAAACGAGTGATGCCGAGCAGTCGCGGCACTATGTGATTCACCCAGACAACCTCAATATCGGCTAGCTCCTGGGGTGAAGCAACCTTTATAGGAATGATGTGGTTCCACTTCTCAACCCCAGCTTCCATCTCCTTACGCCAGGTTTCCGGAGAATCTTGCGGCAGGCGAATGCGAATTGGAAAATGCGTCCAACGGGCGTAGCCGTCTCCTGTGATCGGTTTGACGTTATTGAAGTAATCACCGGCACTCTTTTTGGTTGGAATTGCCTGTATAACCCGTGTGATGTCTGCATTACCAAAGCCTGTTACAGATGGAGTTTTGGCAGTGTTGTCTGAAGCGGGAACATTGTCAAAAGCGGCTTGATTACTGCCTACATTCGCTTCCAGATGCGAAATTCTTTCAGTCGGTGTACCGGCAGTTACTTTACCGAGTGCTTCTTTCTCGACGTGGTCCAACCGTGCCACAAAATCATGCTCCGGATAACTTGCTCCAAAAACTGCCTGCTCAAGGCGAGCCAGCCTTTTGAGATCGCTTATGCTTGGCGCAAGTGGTGGTTGAGCCGATCCAAAATTAGTATTGGAATTAGTATTGGGGGGAGCAACTTTCGGTGATTGGTTCTGCCCGCCCAATGGTTTGTTGTTAAACGCAGGTATGCTCGATTCATCAGGAAAACCACCATTAGGAGCTTGCGGCATCCCACCTTGCTCCTGGCTAGGAGCCGGTATACCCGTTAGAAAACCGTTTGGTGCTTGCGGTGCCATACCGGATGGCTGTGAACCGGATGGCGGCATACCAGAAGATGGCTCCTGTGGCCCACCAGAAGATTGCGGTTGTACCATTTGAGGTGCCGGATAAGAACCATGCGATTGGTCCATCTGCGGCGTCTGGTAACCAGAGGGAGCTTCCGGTGGATGTGAATCGTCGTAAGGAGTGTATTTGTAATGCGGTTGCGTAAGCGGCGCACCATTTACGGTACCACCCGGGTTGGGGCTCGTGTTATCCGGTTGATCCGTTGGCTTTGACGTATCGTACTTGGCAAGAGAAGGGTCAATTGCCTTCAACACCGGTTGTAATTGACTGGAGGCGGACAAAGCTGGCAGCGTTGCGCCGGGGCTAAGAACCAATAGAAAAAGTAGCAAGGAAAAGATCAAGGAAGGAGCCGGGCCGATAAGCACATTCAGATTGAAAGGCAGGTTATTTTCGCCTTTATCTGGATAGGATATCGTTATTAAATTCACGACCCAACCTCAAACTAGCTTGAAGTTCCAAGATGGTATCATGCAAAGTCCGCCTGAGAATGCTGGTTGGCGAGAGAATGATATCTTCCAAGAGCTTGTAAATTCCGGGTTCCAATTCTTTCAATTTGTCGCGACTTTCTTTCACGGAAAATGCAGCAACGCACTCCGCCCAAAACTCGTGCATGCTTGTGCGTGCATAACCGGAAAGAAAATGGCGCTCCATTACTTGTGGTGGGGTCAATAACTCTGAATAGCCGTTGTAATTGTTTGGCAACGGGTGTTGTTTGTCGCAGGCACGGCGACGCGCATCGAAGATATCAGTTATTTTTTCTTGCGCAGCCTGGGTGAGAACGAATTCCAACTGGTGTCCAAATTCGTGAGCGACAACAAGGTTTAAGCGCACTTCGGTAAAATCCTTTATGCCCTTCGATACCACTGCCAGTGCTCCATATTTTCCATAGAGTTCAATTTCTCTCTCGAATTCTTCTCTATCCAGGGTGACATTGCCGGTTCGCACTCCGGTTACGCCAGCAGCACCATGGCGGACATTACCCAGTGAAGCATCACCTTCACTTTTCCGCACCAATTGCAAAATGCCGCAAGCGGACCACACCGCCATCGTATCGATCACGTATTTTTTCTGTGCTGTGGTTAGACTATCGAACCCCTGAAAATACCGAATGATTTCGTTTATCGTGTATGTCCGATCTTTCCGATAAAGAGGGCGCGTGTACTCATGCCGCCATGCTTCGCCATTTGATCTGTGACCTTCAAAGAGTGTTGTAAGCTGGCTATTTTCAGTTAAGACACGTAAGCCGTCTTCAGCAAGCGGATCGCGCACGGAAAGCACGCCATCATCATCAAATTCACCACAATAGACATGATTTAGACCGGCAATGCGTCCGTGTACTATGTCAAGCCGCACGCCATTGTATTGAAGAACGCCATTCGGCCCGCGGCGAGCTCCCGGCAAAACAAGATTAACGCCGTGCGAATCGATGCCCCGAAAGACACAATCGGGAATGTCCTCGATTGGGCGGGGCTTATCTGAAATCCCTAACGGACCGGTCGTATCCTTGAGGAAACCGTCCTCAAAAAGAAAGCCTATTGGCGTTCCTTCTTGATAAATTCGACCGTAGTCAACAACCAACATCGTCCCGGCGAGGTCTATAAAACCGCTGGGTCCCTGACTCTGCTTGAGATCGACGGGCTGGGAAGTCACGATAGCATCCAAATTAATATGGCCCGTGCTTTCGGGCAAAAACGACTTTGATAAGTCGAGGTAAATTCTAGTTTTATTCTTAGTAGGCTTTCAGTATAGCCAAGACTGCACAAGCTAAGATGGATTGGGCGGTTGTAAATAGGAAAGTTTCACCTGATGAAACGTGGTTCTTCTGCCGGTTCATCTCCGCGTGTCGTGGACATTGCTTTAGCGCTCGCTTTGGGCGTTCTCATCGGTCTTGCCATTACCACCTACAATCGTCATAACCATATTTTTGCCTCCACCGAGAATTTCTCGAGGCCTAATGCCCACGAAACGCTTGGGTTCGGTGATGCTTTGAATGCCCTCACCAACATGAATGTCGTGCCAAGCGCCACGCACCGCATGAACATTCTCCTTATGGGAACCGATTCAAACGGGCCCCATACGAAACGTTTTGCCAATACTCGCTCTGACACCATGATGGTTGTAAGCGTCGATCCAGAAACAAAGCGAGTGGGAGTCGTTTCAATTCCGCGCGATAGTCTGGTCGAAATTGCAGATGGTCGCGGCAAAGAAGACAAGATCAATGCTGCTCACGCTTTAGGCGGTCCGGATTTAGCAGTTAAAACGGTTGAAGCGGTTTTCGCTGTACCGATCGATCACTATGTTGTCGTTGATGTGAAAGGACTAAAACGCCTTTTCGAAATTCTTGGTCCGGTTGATGTAGTAGTCGAAAAGAATATGAACTACACCGACCACGCCGCCGGATTGCATGTCGCTCTTAGCCCTGGTCTACAGTCGCTTGATGCTGCCCAAGCCGAGGAATATGTTCGTTTTCGGCATGACGCCAAAGGCGATATCGGACGAATCGACAGACAACAATGGTTTCTCCGTCAGGTTTCCAAAAAACTGCAAGAACCACAGGTTATCCTCAAGCTCCCCGATCTTTTTAAATGTGCAAACGATTACGTGGCAACAGACCTCTCCATCGAAGAAATGGCTTATTTAGCCAGTTTTGCAAAAGATCTGCACCCTGAAAAAATAGAAACCGCAATTGTGCCGGGCGATTCAACGTTTATAAAAGGTGGCAGTTATTGGGTTCCGGATATGACTCGTTCTGCAATTGTGTTCAATCGCGTTTGTGGCACGCCTCTAGATTCTGCGATGACCACAGATATTTCGTCAGAAAATACGGATGGTCCTGATGCTGTTGAAGCGGCCGAACTGCCTGAGCCTGAAAAACCAATGACGGCTATTATTAAATACGGCCGGGGCAGTGATGAAACGGCTAAAAAGCTCGAACTGCAAATGACAAAGGCCGGATACAAAGTCCGCAATCGCATTCGCGTGGATGTAAGCGACTGCCAGCATGAACAGATTGTCCAAACAAGCAAACGCTTTGCCCTGGGTGAGAATCTGGAGAAATTGCAAAGCGATGTTGCCACCTTGCATGACTTTCCGTCAGTCATTAACCTGGACGCTAAAGCCGCTTACGACCTTATCGTAGTCGTCGGACCAGACACCACTCTCAAACAAATGTAGGTCAGACTTTTCTGCTTTGTCAGTTTTGTGCAAGACCTACTAACAGCATCCTCATTCCGCACTTTTTAGATCATCCGAAATAAGCTCAAATTTCGGAATATCGACAACAACCCTCGATCAACACCTTTGTAGATCTTCCGAATTAAGCTCCAATTTCGGATGATCGACGACCACCCCGATCGACACCTTTTTAGATCATCCGAAATAAGCTCAAATTTCGGAACAACCTGAAAAAGCGAAAAGGCACGGTTTGGGTCGTGCCTTTTAATTGAATTTTGTGTAGTTAACTAGCGATATCGTTAACTGGCGATCTGCTCTTCCGATTGAGCTGGAACTGCTCTTTCGAGATCTTTCAAGCCCATTACCAATTTTCCGCAGTGTGCGCATACTGGGATATCTCCAGCGCGCCAATTGCGGACTGCCAGGACATGACCTGATTCAGCACAACTGTACTGGCGCTGGTTATAAGCCAGTACAAAGGCAGAGATTGTGTCCTGCACTGTTTGGATGAGAAATCGCTGGATGGAGAACCGCCAGCTGTTTGTGTAGTTGGTTTTTGCTTTGAGCGATTTGAGATTAGCCCGGCTCATATGTTGAGCGGACTCGCTGGATAGAGGAATAGTGGTTCCTAGTGCCATTTTTGACCTCCGAAAACTGCTGAGACTTCTGGACCAAAGATTTTGCTCGTAGTTTTCAAGGCTAATAGGATCGCACGGGAAATTGATGGAATCAATGGTGAAATCCCTATAACGTCATCGAGTTTACCCTTTTAATCTTTCTAAGCGAGAATCTGACTCATAAAACCCAAGCCAGTTAGGGAACTCAAGCGAACAGTTCAGTCAAAAAACACAATTTCCTGATCACGAATTACCAGCCTTTGTTTTGGCTGCCAGCGGGCAATTTCATCATCACTATGGGTGACAGCAAGGATCGTGATTTTGTGTTCCTCCGTCCAGGCTTTGAGTTTTTCCACAATCAGGGGCCAGATGTCGCGCTGGACGCCTGTAAAGGCTTCATCCATAAAGAGAACTGACAAGGGCCTTTGCAGTTGGGCTTTAACAATTTTGGTGACGGAAAGCGCACCACCCGACAGCTGGGCGGGATATTTGTTTAAAACAGCAGGATAGGAAGAGCCATAGCCCTCCAGAAGGGTCTGGGCTCTCGCCAAAACTCGTTTGGCTGTAAATGACTGCTCTCGCTTTTGCAGAACTCCCAGATATGACAGGACCATGCGCAAATTATCGGTGGCATTAAATAGACCAAACTGCTCGCCTACGGTCAGGCTGGAAATGAGTGGATCGTCTTGGAATACGGCGCCCAACCCAGATTTCTTGGCATGAGCAACAGAACTTATCGCCACTCGTTTACCTTGCAACTT
>CAJCIF010000037.1 GCA_903970355.1 Actinomycetota bacterium | reverse complement strand
CAGATTCTTGACATTTTCGAATTTGAAAATCAAGAATACGCTCTTCTTCTAAAGGTGGGTGAAAAGGGCGAGCCCACAGAAGATGATGATGGTTCGCTTGTAATTATGCGTCTCATTCAACGTGACGATCAGTCTATATTTCAAACAATCGAAAGCGACGAAGAGTTTGAGCGCGTTGTCGCTCACGTAGAAGAAATTGCTCGTCAGAATGAAGACGAACCGGAAGAAGCCTGATACCAGGCCGCGATACTAGATATGGTGCCTAACCAGCGCTCTGTCCAATCGCTTTCGGTTCTTGCGGTTCTTTCGGAATGACCATGAGGCCAAATTGTTCGGCCCGCGCTTCCGGCCGTTTAACCATATCTTCAATAAGCCGCTCGGCTAGCTGCCCTGCCGAAAGGGTGGGGTGAAAAAGCCGCTTGTGACTGGCTTCATTACTCCACATACCATCGGCACCTCTGCCGGTTGCATAAACCGTTATGTAACCGCCACCACGATAAATTGTGTACATCACAGCCTGCTTTTCAAAAGAAGACCATTTCGTCAGGTTGAGTTTTTCAAGCAGGAGCGAGCCGGCTTCACCATCGGGTTCAGGAGTGGGGATGACTGTGTTGGCTGTGGACAGCGCCTTAACCAACATTTTTTCGATCTGAGCGCGATCGCGAATGCCAACCACAACCACAGGTTTGGCATCAATGTAAAATCCGGCTTCGGTCAGTTCAACCGCAGGAATGATCACCTTTTCGCGATAAAGATAAAAACGGGCAAGCGACATATCTTAGGTTTTGGCGATCGGCTTCATGGTAGGAAATGCAATCACATCTCGAACAGATTGCTTATTTGCTATTAGCATAACAAGCCGATCTATTCCTATGCCAATACCCATTGTTGGGGGCATACCGTATTCCATTGCCAGAATGAAGTCGAGATCAAGAGGCATAGCCTCAAGATCGCCTGCCGCTTTCTTCTTGCCCTGTTCTTCCAGGCGTTTACGTTGATCGAGGGGATCGGTCAATTCACTATAGCCATTTGCCAGTTCGCGGCCGGCCACAAATAATTCAAACCGTTCTACTTCTCCTTGCCTCTCACGATGAACCTTCGTAAGGGGGGAAATTTCAACAGGGTAATCAATGATGAAGGTTGGCTGTATAAGCGTGTGCTCAACCAGTTCTTCAAAGACTTCATTGACTACTTCACCGCGATTACGCTTATCTTTCACGTCGACATTGAGAGATTTAGCGAGCTCCCTGGCCTTTTCAAAATCGTGCACCGAATCAAAATCTACGCCGGTAACCTGCTTTATGGCGGCATTCATGCGCAAACGCGGAAAGGGAGCCGTAAAGTTGATTTCAACTGTTTCCTTGTCATCAATTGCATATTCGAATTTCGTTTTGCCATGGACGCTTTGAGCCGTGGCGGCAAGCAACTCTTCAGTCAGTTGCATCATGTCCTCATAATCACCATAGGCACAATAAAGTTCCATCATGGTGAACTCAGGGTTATGGCGAGTGCTTATACCCTCATTGCGAAAAATGCGGCCAATTTCGTAGACCTTTTCAAAACCACCTACAATCAATCTTTTGAGATGAAGCTCAGTGGCTATACGCATGTACAATTCGATATCGAGCGTATTGTGATGAGTGACAAAGGGCCGGGCATCAGCACCACCTGCCTCCACCTGTAATACCGGTGTCTCTATTTCAAGATAGCCGCGGCTGTCAAGAAACTGCCTGATCGTTCTTACGATCAAACTGCGATTACGGAAGGTTTCCCGCACATCCGGATTGATAATAAGATCGACATAGCGGTGGCGATATCGTGCTTCCACATCAGTGAAGCCCTGCCAACTATCCGGCAAAGGCTGCAGTGATTTTCCGAGGATCTCATATGAGGTCACTTTGACGGACAGCTCGCCTTGCTTAGTGCGTCGCACTGTGCCTGTTGCCCCGAGGAAATCGCCCTTATCCAGCAACCTGAGCCGTTTGAGCGCGTCTTCAGAAAGATTTTCTTTATGGCAGAAAAGCTGAATTTTTCCTGATTCATCATAAACATCTACAAACATCCAGGTGTTGCGTTCGTTGAGAATGCGTCCGCAAACCGTGACCACATCTTCGGTTTCAACGCCGGGAGCCAAATCGGCATAACGCCGTTGCAGCTCGGCTGCCATGTCCGAGCGCACAAATTTGTAGGGATACGGATTGACACCCTCAGCTTTAAGGGCTTCCAACTTTCTCAGGCGCTCATCGCGCATTCTTGTACTGTCGTCTTTCTCAGTCATCAACTTTTCTATCGTCAAAATGTGTGGCCTCAGGACCCTTAATTTTCCTAAACAAGGCGCGAAATCGCCCCGTTGCACAAACCTTATAGCACGAAGCAGACGGCCGGGGTTTACAGCGTTAAGCCGCATGGCATCAGTACTGAAGCGATATGGCTCCAGATGTTATACTGTGGCTGATGCAAAAGTATAAGCGCCAACGCCCTTTACATGAGCTGCACGAGCCTGTTTAGAGTTCTTGCAGCATTTTTGCTTGGCTCTGTCCAAAAATCGATATCTTGAGGAATTTGTAACAACGTGACTACACAAACGCCAGCCGCGGGTGGATCAGGTGGACCCGGAGAACGGATTGTAACCATTGAAGTCGGCAATGAAATGCGCCGTTCCTTCATTGATTACGCCATGTCGGTCATCATTAGCCGCGCCATTCCCGATGTCAGGGACGGTCTTAAGCCGGTGCACCGCCGCATTATCTATTGCATGTTTGAAAATGGCATGACGCCTAATGCCAGACACAAGAAGTCTGCCAACGCCGTTGGTCTTGTGATGGCTAAATACCATCCTCATGGCGACTCTGCCATTTACGAAGCATTGGTGAGATTGGCTCAACCAAGCGCTAGTCGTTATGTGTTGGTTGACGGTCACGGCAATTTCGGTGATCTCGACAATCCACCAGCGGCGATGCGCTATACCGAAGCAAAACTCGCTCCTCTTGCTTTAGAAACTCTTGCCGATATCGATGCAGAAACAGTCGATATGCGGCCAAACTTTGATGATTCCGCCAAAGAACCGGAAGTGTTGCCGTCGCGTGTCCCGGCTCTTCTTCTCAATGGATCTTCAGGCATCGCAGTAGGCATGGCGACAAACATTCCGCCCCATAATTTACGCGAAGTTTTAGATGGAACGCTTGCCAAACTCGAGAATCGCGATCTCACTTCCAAAGATTTGATGAAGTGGATTAAGGGTCCCGATTTTCCGTCAGGCGGAATTATCATGGGTACCGAAGGAATCGTAGAGGCTTACACAACCGGTAAAGGTTCGATCCCGGTGCGCGGCGTTGCCACAATTGAACAGATTGCAAGCGGTGGTGGCCGCAAGGAGCGTATGGCGATCGTCGTTACGGAATTGCCTTATATGATCGGGCCTGAAGCTTTCACAAAGCGAGTTGCAGACCTGGTAAGAGAAGAAAAACTTTCCGGTATCAGTGATATCAACGACGAAACGAATCGCCACGGTTTGCGGGTCGTAATCGAACTGAAACGTGATGCACAGCCGAATGTTGTTCTCAACAATCTCTACAAGCACACGCAGTTGCAACAATCATTCCCCGTCAACACTCTTGCTCTTGTACGGCAACGCACAGCCGGTGGGCAAAAAAGTTTGCGCCCGGCCACACTGCAACTGGCCTCGATGATCGATGAATTTATCGACCACCGCATCGAAGTCGTCACAAGACGCACGCAATACTTCTTACGCAAAGCAGAAGACAGAGCCCACATTTTAGAGGGCTATCTAAAAGCGCTCAAAAACCTGGATGCCGTCATTAAGCTGATTCGGGCTGCCGATTCTACTGAAAAGGCCAGAGAAGGTTTGATGAAAACTTTCGAGCTGGATGAGCCGCAAGCCAGTGCCATTTTAGAAATGCAATTGCGCCGCTTAACAGGATTGGAACGCGAGAAAATTCAAGCCGACCACAAAGCGGAATTGGAAAAAATTGCGGAATACAAAAAAATCCTTGCCGATCGCAAATTAGTTGAAGAAATCATCAAGAAAGAATTGATTGAGATCCGCGACAAATATGGCGATGATCGCCGCACCAAGATCGAAGGTGACGGCCAATACGATCTCACCGATAAGGATTTGACACCGAATGATGCCATGGCAATCTTTATCACCAAGCAAGACTACATAAAGCGTATTCCGCTTGATACTTTCAAACGTCAAAGACGTAATACGCGCGGCGTAACAGGTATGAAGACTAAAGAAGAAGATGATCTCAAACACTTCTTCACTGCCAACATGCACGATTACTTGCTTGTCTTCACATCGCGCGGACAGGTTTATTCCGTTGAGGTTATGGACTTGCCGGAAGGCGGACGCACCGCTCGTGGCTTGCCAATTATCAACGTCGTAAACGTCTCGCAAGACGAGAGTGTGACAACCATTATTCCTGTCTCTAAATTTGATGAGGAGTCTTACCTCATCATGCTTACACAGAATGCCTATATCAAAAAGGTACAGATGTCTGAGTTTGCTAACATCAGACGAAGCGGCATTATTGCCATCAGTCTTGGTGATACTGACGAGTTGGTTTGGGTCAGACCATCAGACGGCAAGGCAGATGTACTGCTAGGTACAAGCGGCGGCATGTGCATTCGCTATAGCGAAGATGAACTTCGCCCAATGGGTAGAACAGCGCGCGGTGTGCACGCTATCACTCTAAGAGAAGGCGACAAGTTAGTGGGCTTCGATATCGTCGAACCCAATTCCGATGTCTATGCCCTGGTTGTCACCAACGATGGTTTCGGCAAGCGCGTCAGTCTGGATGAATTCCGCCAGCAGGGACGGGGCGGCATTGGTCTTATTGCCACAAAATTCAAGAACGCTCAATCTCGCATGGCCGGTCTGCGCGTAGTCAGGCCCGGGGACGGTGTCATGATTGCCACCGCCAACGGTATTGTGGTGCGCCAGGAAGTAGATGCGATTAGCGCTCAAGGCCGGATGGCAACAGGCGTACGCATTCAACAATTGGGCGAAGACGATTCCGTGGTATCAGTTACACCACTAATCGAACCAGTTCTGGAAGGCAATGGCGAGACTTCTTCAGAGCCTCAAGAAGGCGATGACGCGGAATAGTTTTCCTGCCCGAAGCACTCTTCGAAACTAATGCCGTGCGACCGCGCTTTCGATTCGCACCAGTTCAAAGACAGTTGTTGAGCCAATGCCAGGTTATCAGGGGAAAAGCGTCTGCCGGAAAAAACTTTGCCGAGCATAACTTCCAACTCCGACTGATCTCCTTTTAGCCTGGGCGGCAACGCCAGCACAAAGGCACCGGATTCGGATGTTGTGACAATTTGAAGGAATCGGCATTCCGATTCTGAGTTTGCTTTTCGCTTTGCTGTGGACATGAGTACTACCTACCTGGACTTTGGGTTTCCTTTGGGAGTATGGAAACAGAGTGTCGCCGTTTGTTCTCCCGTATCATATTTTTACATTATTCTCCTGACAAGTGCAAAAGAAGGGGATAATACGCGGCAAAGCCTGAATTTTTGGGAAATACCCCAACCCAGACGATAGCCAAACAGATTTATTAAATTTA
>CAJCIF010000036.1 GCA_903970355.1 Actinomycetota bacterium | reverse complement strand
GAAGCTGCTTCTGATACCAAAAAAAAAGAAATTGAATCACGAGAACGAGAAGCCGCCCGCCACTAAGGTAGCGATGGTAGTCCGCTCCTTTTCGACATCCGGGGGGCTGGAACTCTATGCCCACAAGCTTGTTGAAGGCCTGTTAAATCACAATTTCCGAATCACAGTCATATGCGAAGAAAGCGATTCCACTCTGGTACATCCGCATCTTCAGGTCCTGCGTTTTGCAAAGGCACCAGGCCGCATGACAAAAGCACACAAAATAGACCATTATCGAAAAGGCGTTGCTCAAGTTCTAAAGGATAATGGACCCTTTGATCTAGTGCATAGCCAACATCTCGGTATAGACAATGCCGATGTCGTAACCTTTCATAATCACACCGTACACAGACTTTCAGAAGCCGGTGTCTGGTGGGAACGTTATCTGAATTCCGCCAAAGCCAAATTCGTACCAGCGTATCGAAAACGCAATGAGCTGGACGATCTGCTCGTAAGAAACGCGCATGCCCTCATATTTCCCAGCGCTGTATGTATGGATGATTTTGGTAAAACTTATGCCCCGAGTCTTGCAATGCGGAACGGTAATGTACCACTACAAACGGTGGCATACCCCGGTTCCACATTTGATACCGGTCAAACCGGCGAGATAAAGCGCAGCGAAACATCCAAACCATTCACCTTTCTGTTTGTTGGACGCGGATTTCGCAAAAAGGGTCTCGATGTCTTGCTGCACGCTTGCCGAATACTTAAGAAACGCAAGCGATCTTTCCAACTTTATATTGCCGGCATGAGCGCTAAACCATTCGATCATTTACGCTTAAAAATGAATGGACTGGCAGATGCCGTTAAATACCTGGGCTTCCGTAAAGACATGCCAAAAGTCTACAGTGAATGTGAAGCAATCGTACTGCCATCCCGGCTTGAACCCTTTGGAATGGCGCCAGTACAGGCTATGCGTTACGGACTGGTGCCTATCGTAAGCAAGGTCTGCGGGGTGGCAGAGGTTTTGACCCACGAAAAAAACGCCCTTATTTTCGAAGATCAATTAAATGCTCACGAACTCGCTAACGCCATGCAAAGATTGCTGGAAGATGCGACTCTAAGGCAATCACTTTCTAAAGAAGTGATCCATACAGCAGACCTCGTTAATTGGGATCAAACTGTTGCGGTGACAGAAAAAGCTTATGACGCTGCTATTCGCAAGAAACAAGCACTGGGAGAAAAACATGGTTGAAGCAGACAGCACCACGACCTACGCCCATACAAATCGTCTCGCGCATGAAACTAGCACCTATTTATTGCAGCACGCCCACAACCCAGTCGATTGGTACCCCTGGGGCAAAGAAGCAATCGATAAATCCAGAAAAGAAGATAAGCCGATCCTACTTTCAATTGGCTATGCCGCCTGCCACTGGTGCCATGTCATGGAACATGAGTCATTCGAAGATGAAAAAACGGCACAACTGATGAACGCCAATTTCGTTTGCATAAAAGTAGACCGCGAGGAAAGAACGGATCTTGATGAAATCTATATGAAGGCCGTGCAACTCATGACCGGCCATGGCGGCTGGCCAATGACTGTTTTTTTGACACCTGAACTCAGACCTTTTTTCGGAGGAACATACTTCCCACCTGAAGATCGGCATGGTATGCCAGGTTTCAAACGCGTGCTTCTTTCGCTCGCTGAAACATGGCGCAATAAAAGGGCAGACATAAACGAGAGTGCTAAAGAAATTTCCGAGCACCTCCTCTCTTTTGAGAAAGCGGTTGGCCAGAAAGGTCTCAAAATAAAGCCTGAGCACGAAAAATTAAGTGACAACATTTCTGCTGCTGGCCAGAAATTCCTCACTTTGTTTGACAATCAGTGGGGCGGATTCGGAAGTTCACCCAAATTTCCACATACTTTCTCGATCGATGTCTGCATGCGCTCCGCTGCTTATCTTTGCGAAAAGACTCCCAGTTTAAAAGAATCGTTTAGTCAGGTGGTGAGCACCACTTTGGACAAAATGGCATATGGCGGCATTAACGATCAAATTGGCGGTGGATTCGCCAGATATTCAGTAGATCGTTATTGGCTCGTGCCGCACTTTGAGAAGATGCTTTACGACAATGCTTTACTCTGCAAGAGCTACATTGACGGCTATTTCTTAATGGGCCGAGATTATTGGTTGGCAGTAGCGGAGGAAATACTCAAATTTACAGGGCGCGAATTGGAAAACGTCCAAGGTGCTTTTTTCTCAAGCCTCGATGCTGACAGCGAAGGAGAGGAAGGGAAATTCTACGTTTTCACACCCTCTCAGTTAGAAGAAGCATTGGGTTCCGAAGCCGATTGGGTCGGCAAAGTATATGGTGTTACCAAAACAGGTAATTTCGAACACGGCACAAGTGTTTTGCATCTCACCGATTCACCGGAAGATCTGGCCACTGCAAGCAAACTTTCTGTTTCCGCTTTTTGGCAAAAATTAGCCCCCAGCCGGGAGAAACTGCTTAGTGCTCGTTCGAAACGGGTCCGTCCAGGTCGAGACGAAAAGGTACTCACAAGTTGGAACAGTCTTATGATCTCGGCCTATGTTGAAGGTTATAAGGCTGCCGGTAAACCTGAATATCTCGCCACAGCCGTGCGAACCGCTCACTTTATCCAGAAAGAGTTGATGAAAGGCGATCGCCTGCTGCGCACATGGGGTCAGGGAAAGGCGAGATTGAACGGTTATGCCGATGACTATGCCTACTTCGTACAGGCGCTTCTCGATCTAGCCAGTGTCGATAGCAACCCAATTTGGACAAAAGACGCAATTAGCCTTACGGATTCGATGATCAACCACTTTTCCGATCAAGAAAAAGTCGGCTTCTATTACACAAGCGACGACCATGAAGAGCTCCTAACAAGGCCCCGAGCTAATTTTGATAGCTCAATTCCATCTGCTACTTCTGTTGCAACTTCCAATTTAATCAGGCTCTCAAAGTTGACTGACAAAAAAAGTTATCGGCAAAGAGCAGAAAAAATCGTCGATCACTATCTGCCCTTCTTTACGAAGATGCCTGATCAATTCGCCAATCTTATTGCGGCAGCGGACTTCGGCGAGGCTAAATCAACCGAAATAGTACTTGTAGGCAAGAAAGACGACAAATCAACTCAAGCAATGTTGTTTGAAATTCATCGGCACTATTTGCCTAATAAAGTCGTCGTATGGAAAGACCCTTCGTTTGATCAAGAACCAAACGGCTATTCACCTGAACTGGTTTTGCTTCAAGAAAGGGTTGCGATGCACGATAAACCAACCGTTTATATCTGTGAAAACTATACCTGTGACGCTCCTATTACCGATCCTGAGACCTTGCGTACTAAGCTTGCCGCCATGGCATTCAAAATGGTCTATGCCGAAAATGAAGAAGAACTGGCGCGCCCAACTAAGTGACCGTGAACTTTTTTTCGGGCAGTATAGTAATGGTGGCCCTTTTGGAACCTAGCCTACACCTGCAAAGCGAGAGCAAATTGAGCATACAACCACATGCTGAAATGATAGCCCAGGCGGCTAACACTGAGGCGAACCGTCAGGTTTGTGCCCTTATTGTCGAAGACAGCCCAACCCAGGCAAAGCTTCTTTCCATTAGCTTGAATCGCCTCGATATTGAGGTTGAATGCGTAGACAACTTAAGCAGCGCCTGCAAAAGACTGGCTGAACCTGGTATAGATGTAGTTCTTTTAGACCTGAGTTTGCCTGATAGCCAGGGCATCAACACCTTTTACCGGATGCGAAACTTCGATCCGGTTATTCCAATTGTCGTCTTAACTGGACTCGACGATCAAAACATTGCTCTTGAGGCCGTTAAGGGAGGCGCCCAGGAATATCTGGTAAAAGGAAGGGCGAGTGAAGATTCAGTAGCCAGGTGCCTGCGTTACGCAATTGAAAGAAATAATGCTGAGCAAAGGCTCAGAGCAAGCGAACGCCGCACCAGGCTGATAGTCGAAAACGCTCTGGATGGGTTCGTTTCCTTCGACCAGACACTGACCATCATCGATTGGAACAAACACTCCGAACTAATGTTCGGTTATAAGCGTGAGGAAATTCTCGGCAAAAGTATCAATGAACTTTTTGCGCCGATATCAGTTAAAACTTCTGCTCCGGTGGTCAATTTGGGAAATGTACTGGCCGACGGTGGATCAACGTTAAACAAGCGATTCGAGATGACGGCAATCACTAAAGATGGCAAAGAATTCCCGGTGGAACTCGGGCTCTTCCGCGTGGAAGATCAAAAAGGCGAAATTTTTGGCACCTTCCTCAATGACATCACGGAACGAAAAGAAATTGAATTAAAGCGCAGGCAAATGCGTAGAGAGTTGGAAAAGCGCGTGCAACAGCGCACTGCTGATCTGGAACGATCAAATGAAGAATTGCAGCAGTTTGCCAAGATAGCATCTCATGACTTGCAAGAGCCGCTTAGAGCTGTACAGGGATTTGCGCACCTGCTTGGGAAACGCTATCGAGAGAAATTAGACAAAGACGGCGGCGAATTCATAGATTACATTCTTGATGGCACAATGCGCATGCAGGAATTGGTGCAGGCGGTATTAGAACATTCCACTATTGACGCAAGCAGTAAAGATGTACCGTTAACGTCGGTGCGATCGGTTTTGCGTGAGGTAGAAACCAATTTGGATCATTCCATTAAAGAAAGCCGTGCCCAAGTTGTTTATGGTGATCTGCCTCAAGTACCGGTGCAACGGACGCACCTTATTCAGCTCTTCCAAAACTTGATCGGTAATGCGATAAAATATCGCAGTGAAAGCTCGCCGAAAATAGAAATTGCCGCAGAGCAAAATGTCGATCAATGGTTATTTTCCGTTAGTGACAATGGCATAGGTATTGATCCAGCCTATGCAGAAAAAATATTTGATATGTTCGCACGATTGCACGGACGGACTGAATATAAGGGTACGGGGATGGGACTGGCAATATGCAAAAAAATTGTAACCGCAAATGGTGGCAAAATTTGGATGGAATCTCAGCCTGGACAGGGCTCGATTTTCCTGTTCACTCTCCCGGCCGAGACCTTGACTAAGGAGGAAACCAATGGCAGAAACGATTAAAATTTTGCTCGTCGAGGATAGCCCCTCAGACGTGCGCTTAACCGAAGAAGCGCTCAAGGAAGCAAAAGTTGAACATGAACTCACAGTGGCGCACGATGGCAATCAGGCTATAGAAGTCCTGAATAGCTTGAAACAAAAAGGAAATCTGCCAAATGTAATTCTCTTGGATTTGAATATGCCCAAGAAAAATGGTCATGAAGTATTGGCCGAAATAAAAGATGTGCCTGAGTTTAAGCGCATTCCCGTGATACTACTTACGGTATCGCAACAAGACAAAGACATAATGGAAGCTCTAAAGCTCAAGATGAACTATTATCTTTGCAAACCGGTTGAAGCTGAAAGGTTATCGACATTGCTCAAAGCAATCTTCGACTTGCACCTTGGATCGGATGATGTAGATGCAGAGCACAGCCAGAGCCCGGAAGATTTGCATGTTCGCTTCGTTCTCGCTGGTAATCCGCACACATCCGCAATGGTGCTTCAAAAGCTGTCACTGGAAGAGAATGCCCGCGTCCGCGCTCGGGTGGCAGAAAATCCAAACACACCAGCAGCGGTGCTACTCGCTCTTTCACGAGACGAAAATTCAAACGTCCGCCTCGCCGTATCTGAAAACAGCCGCGCCCCACGCTCTGTTCTTGAAAGCCTTGCCAAAGACCAAAGCGACGACGTCCGCCTCGGACTGGCCGAAAATCCCAATATTCCGCCTGACATTCTGAGCGAACTAGCCTCCGACGAAAACGTCTTCGTCGCCGACAGCGCCAAAAAAGCATTAGCGAAGTAGAACACGAAGCATTAGCGAAGTAGAAACGAAGTATTAGCGAAGCGCAGCCGTTGCGAGGAGCA
>CAJCIF010000035.1 GCA_903970355.1 Actinomycetota bacterium | reverse complement strand
GTATCTTTCTGCTTCACTGATTGAGTTTTGGCGACGCTGGCACATGAGCTTGTCATTCTGGTTACGTGATTATCTCTACAAGCCGCTAGGTGGCTCCCGCGGTGGCACATTGCGGCAGAACCGCAATCTCTTCCTAACAATGCTTTTGGGTGGACTTTGGCACGGTGCCTCGTGGCATTTCGTATTCTGGGGAGCTTTTCATGGCATTGGGCTTGTTCTCAATCATGCCTGGCGCAAGTTAACGGGCGGCTCTTCTGAAGAAGGCCCATTGTTAGCCCGAGCAGTTTCGATACTTTTGACGTTTGTATTTGTTCTACTGGGATGGGTCCTCTTTCGTGTTGATTCATTCGATCAGGCAATGCTCATGTACAAACACATGTTCTTGCCGATCAGCCCTTCTCTGCAGCCCGGTTTCTTATATGAAGCTTTCGGACAATCATTCTTGCCGGCGGCATTTTCTTTCTATATTGCTTTTCAATTGATTCGTTTCTGGAAAGTAAAGCAATTCGGAAATGCTCGGGAGCTCGGACAGATTTCTATTGGAGAACGAATGAACTGGCGTTTTTGGTTTTCTCCCTCAACTGCCGTACTCCTGGCTTCTTATGCCGGTTTTGCACTCGTTATTTTGTGCCTGGCCAGTAAGAAGTCAGCACCATTTATCTATTTTCAATTCTAAATGCCTAATTCAACTCTCCCTACTACGAAACCAACTGTTCGCACTAAGCCGGCCGAACGAGAACACGTTTTGGCAGGACAGCAATTTGCTTTTGTCTTGCAACCCCGGGCGAGATTATTACGGGCGTTTTTGCAATTTACAATTTGCTTTTCAATTGTGCTTGTAGGGTTAGAGGCTTTTCTTGCTTTCTATCACATCGGCGAACAAGAGTATTTGAAAGTTGATCCCAATATGGGTCTAGTGCACCTCGAAAACAAATTGGTGACAGATAGAACTGAGTTTTATTCAGTTAGTAAAACAAACTCGGTTGGTATGTGTGATGTCGAACATCAAGTCGCTAAGCCGTCAAATGTCAAACGTATCGCTATTTTAGGTGACTCAATGGCCGAGTCAATTCAAGTGCCTTTGACCTTGCGTTTTTCTCGTCTTTTGGAAAATGAGTTGAATGCAGGTTCTTCGAAAAAGTTTGAGGTACTCAATTTCGGCACGGGAGCATTCAGCACTGGGCAAGAATATCTGCAATATATATCGCAAGTGCGGGCCTACAAACCGGATGTCGTCATCCTCATGTTCCACCAGGGGGACGAGTTTAAAAATGGACCGATAGCGTCGGCATGGTCCTTAAGACCAACATTCACAATGGATAAACAGGGCGTCCCAAAAGTTCGTTTTGTTGAGTTCGATGCGTGGAGGCACAGTAGTTCTTCACTGCCTTTGACGTTTTTTGATTGGGGCAGGCGTAATAGTCATATCTGGCAAGCACTTTTACAGGTGCATAGCGCTGTGAAAAACGATCGTGCTTTTAAGCGCACGAGTGGCATACTGGAGCGTTTGTTTTATAAACCGACGCCCGATTACTCAGCTGAAGAGCGATCGCTTCAAATGAAGCGCCAGCAACTCTCTGACGAAACATGCTTGCGCGAAGACAAAGAACGATTGCACCCAATAAGCGATCACCAGGAGCAGTGGCGGCTGACTTTATCGCTTCTTGCACTTTTAAATGCGTCTTGCCGGAATGATCGTTGCGAGCTGAAAGTCGTATCTTTACCAGCAATTGAAAATCGCAGCGATTTTCAAAATCAATTCAAATCCGTGGAAATTCTTGCAGCAAGTAGTGGGTTCTCTGCCAAGGATCTTACCCCTCGCTTTGATGCCGCCAAACATCAGGAAACCGACTCACTTTTCCTTACCGGACACTTATCACCAAGAGGGCATGTTCTTGTAGCCGATTGCCTCTCCAAATTGCTGCAAGGTCATTGAACTCTTGCGCCGGTTGAAGCCAGAGAGCGATTTGAGCTCGCCAGCCTGGAGGCAATCATCCGTTCCAGTTTCACACTGCCTGCACCATTCAAATGCACAGTGTCGTTAAAGTCTGATTTGCTGAAGAGTTTCTGATTGTTCAGATTCCAAAATTCAGTGTTGGGATGATTGCATCTCTTAGAAACGCTGGTCAGGTAATTTTCATAAACGCCAGGCGGCAATATCCTTAAATTCTCGGGCAGAAGTGGCATGTTTACTACGATTACGTTGGTGCCAATAGAAGAGCAATGGGCAATCAGTCGGTCCAGGAAACCAAGCTGCTGATTTAGGCTTTTGGCATTGAATGGCAAATAACGAATTTTGTATTCGTTGCTGTTGTCATTCCAGGCTGTTTCACTTTGATCTTTTGGATGTTGAGCCCACTGTCCGATCAGGAGTTCTTGAGGATCTCCCAATAGCATTTGAATAGCGAATTGATTCATGGACATGCCACCATGAGAGCGATGCAATATCTCGTCAAAGTAGTAAGTAATTGCACCTCGTTCTATCGCCTTCTCATAGCAGAGGAAATCATCTTTGTGCGTGTAGAGCGGAATATTGTCCTGTATCGCTTTTTGCAAAATATCCTTTTTAGGCAGCTCGCTTTCTTCAAACAATGGCTCTCTGGCGATGCGCTTTGCGTATTGGGCCGTCTGCGAGCTCAACAAACCAGGAAAACGATTATCGATGAAGTCACGGGGACCTAAGCCAAGCACCACCACTTTTGGATGTTTAGCTTCCGTAAAGAGAGCACGTGCAAGGGCGTAGTAATCCGAAATCATTGCACCATGCAGCCCAATTGCGAATGTCGAAACGGGCTGAGAGGACAACTGCGCAATGGTGTCTTGCAAGCATTTGACCTGATGGTCAATTGTAGGATCGACAGGCTCTTGACGGTAATGAGCTTCTCCACAAGTAGTTACTCGGTACATGAGCGAAGAGCCCATTAGCACCACATCTGGTGCAGTAGTTAAACTGCGATAGCCCTGTACTTTCCACCAAACCAGGTTATGTGCCGGATTGTCATATGCATCGGCTCGGAAGATATATTGGGTCCAGATATTGATCGCCGCAAATATCAAAAACGCTGCGATAAATGGACTGAACTTTTTTTCTAGAGTGCCAATCGGCGCCATCCGATCATTGATCCCAAGTAGTGAACTTTAACTATAGCGTGCCAAGAGTGGGCGCCGACTTACCTGAGAGAATGCAAATGTTAGCGGGGTGTAGAAAACAGACCTGCTATCAAAATAACCAGCACGGTAGAGGCGATGAGCGCATAAGTGGCATCTTTGCGAATTGCAAAGGCGTAAATCGATGCGCCCACGCGCATTACGGGCGTGGCAACCAGCAAGAAAAGTCCCAGTTCTATGAAGGCAATGCCGTCTCCCTGGCGCAATCCATCTAAAATTGTCGATATTTTAATAGGGTTAATCTGCCCTATTAGCATTGCATAAGCCGGCGGCTCTTCGGCACCATGCTGTTTTAGAAATAGAAAGCCTCCCACAGTCACTATAAAGAGCGAAATTTTTAAGCCGAACAGAAGAACTTTTGCCAGCAGAATTTCGGTTTGGCGACCATTTGAAATTGGATTTGAAATTGAATTCGTATTCACTCGTTATTGCGCTCCTGCAAAACCTTTCATGAGCATCTGTATGCCGGTTACAAAAACACCAACCGTAAAGAGAACGCGCAGAGCTTTCACTTTCATTCGGGCAAGCAGTCTTGCACCGATATAGCCCCCGCAGGTTACCCCCAATAAGACAGGCAAAGCGAGCGTTGGCTCTATGTATCCTTTCGAAAAATAAGTGGCACTGCCGGCTGCCGCTGTCACACCAATCATGAAATTGCTTGTCGTGGTTGAAACTTTAAAGGGCAAATTCATAACCCTATCGAGCGCAAAAACTTTGAAGGCGCCGGATCCAATGCCCAGCAATCCTGAAGCCGTTCCAGCTAGAGCCATGAGGCTGAAACCACCAAATAAATGATTGGGTGAATAGGAGACACTCTTGCCCTGGTCGAGATAATTGCCTGCCAGCTTTAAATTTTGGGCGAGGCGCTCCTGAAAGGGGTAATCCGGCTGGGAAGAGGCTTTGCGGTTATCGGTCTTAGCATCCAAATTAGTATGGGAGGCATAAATGAGAGCGATACCGAATAATACAGCGATCAGTGATTGATTGAGAATGGATGCTAAATGAGCACCGAAGATTGCACCGAGGGTAGTGGCGACTTCTAACAATACGCCAATTCTGATGTTTGTATATGGGCCCTTTAGAAATTCTATTGATGCCGCGCAACTGGCAGCGATTACAGCAATCAGGGCGGCGCCGGCAGCGTGGTGTACGTCAATTCCGAAGTAGAGAACCAGGATTGGTACGATAATCATACCTCCGCCCAGACCGGTAAGAGCGCCGAAAACTCCCGCAAAAAGTGAGCAAAAGGCGATCATGAAAGTGAATGAAAAGATTGTCAAATGGGGCGCGATCCATGTCCAGAAGTCGCTACCTTACCAGCTTTGATCTTATCCATAAACTTTCCGATCCGTTCTAATGCTATTTCAATTTTTTCAAGACTAGTGGCATAAGAGCATCGAACGTGTGCTTCGGCACCGGCACCGAAAGCAGTGCCGGGCACGACCGCCACATGTTCTTCAAAGAGCAGTTTTTCTGCGAATTCTTCTGATGATAAACCTGAGGCACTCACATCCGGAAAGGCATAGAAAGCACCTTTGGGCATGTGGCAGTTCAAGCCAATGGCGTTAAGACCTTTGACAATAACCCGACGGCGTCTGTTATATTCCTGCACCATTTCATTTACAGAAGATTCGGCACTCCTTAAAGCTTCAAGCGCCGCCTTTTGTCCTGAAATGGGTGCGCAAAGAATGGTGTAAGAGTGAATTTTCATCATAGCCTGGAGAACATCTGGAGGTGCGCAGGCAAAGCCGATTCTCCAACCGGTCATGGCATAAGATTTCGAAAAACCATTGAGGGTTATTGTGCGATCAAAGGCATTGGGAAGCCCTGCTACACAGACGTGCTCGCCTTCGTAAGTGAGGCGGTCGTATATTTCATCGCTAATGATGTACCAATTTTTGCGGCGCGCTAAATTGACGATTTCCACAAGCTTTTCCCTGGGCATGGTGGAACCGGTTGGATTGGACGGATAACCAAGTAAAACCGCCTTCGTTTTGGAGGTGGCGTGTGCTTCAAGTTGAGCGGCTGAAACGGTGAAATCATCGGCATGGGTAGTGACAACGCCGACCGGGATGCCACCTGCTAACGCTACGCAAGGTTTATAGGAAACGTAGCAAGGCTCCGGAATGAGCACTTCATCGCCAGGGTCTAGAATGGCTCGCATGGCTAGATCCATTCCCTCCGAAACTCCGACGGTTACTAAAATCTCGTTATCCGGATTATAGGTGACACCGTAAAGATTTTCGAGGAGCGTGCTTATTGCCTTGCGAAGTTCCAGAAGACCATAGTTGGAAGTATAAGTAGTAACGCCGCGTTCCAGCGAATAGATGGCTGCTTCTCGCACCACCCATGGTGTGACGAAATCCGGTTCACCAACTCCCAGTGATATAACGTCCTTCATCTGAGCGGCAATGTCAAAGAACTTTCTTATCCCAGATGCAGGAAGGGTTCGCGCTACAGCCGATAAGGGGGGAAGAGAACTTTTTTCTGCGCCGTTTTTATCCATATCTATTAGGGTGATACAACAAGACGCTCATCTTCTTCTAAATCTACGAAGATAGTACCGTCTTCCTTGTAACGCTTGAGCAAGAAGTGCGTTTCCGTTCCCTGCACGCCTTCGATC
>CAJCIF010000034.1 GCA_903970355.1 Actinomycetota bacterium | reverse complement strand
GAAATAGTAGCTGCTGCCCGCTTGCTCTTTTTTCTGACCTACTAGGTTGACTGAAATTAGCGCCAAAATCAGTCGACTGAGGAAATGCAAAAAGACATGATTTGGGGCCAACGTGCTTGCTCTTTTTTCTGACGCGCTACTTTGACTGAAATTTGAGCCAAAATCAGTCATCTGCGAATGTCGCAGAAAGACGTGCGTAGCGAGCCGACTTGTCCTATTTCTGACTTGCTACATTGACTGAAATTAGGGCCAAAATCAGTCAATTGAGAATTGGCAAAAAGACAAGATTGGGGCGAGTGCGTTTGCTCTTTTTTCTGACTTGCTGCGTTGACTGAAATTTGAGCCAAGATCAGACGTCGGCAAAAAGGCTAAAAGGTCGAGGGGGCGATTTAATTTTCGAAAATGGGATTTTGGATGCGGAGGTAGTTAACAACTTGGAAACATCTCTTCGGTTAGCCTGAGATACTCTAAGACCACTTCTAGAACGCATTGGGTAGAACTGTCTGTTAAGGAGAATCGATGGCATCTAAAGATGCAATCACGGAAGCAGTACAGCAATTCAAGAGCGGTGGTGACACACCCGCTTTTCAAAAAGAATTGGCAGCTATTTGGACTGCGGAACAGGGCAATCCCCAACAAGTTACTAACGATTTGCGATCTCTTCAGGCCCAAACAGGGGTGAATGTTCCCTCGGAGTTAGGTAAACTCGGCTTTCCGTCTGCACTAGGATTGCTCGGTGGAACTGATGGAAATCCAGCCGAACATAGCTCAATTGGATCGGCCGGACAAACTATAAAATACGATGCGGCAAATCAGATTGTGGAAATAGACTATCCGAATCAGCTTGCCGTAAAGCTAAACCGTGATTCGAACGAAACTGTCACAAGTGCTCAAGTATCGGACCCCATCGACAAGGATAACAATGTCACTTTCTTTAGAGAAAGCACAGGACAGTATTCGGTCTACAACGATGAAGGTCAAAAGGAAAAGAAAGTGGTGACGAACGTTGCCATCGCGCCAGATGGTTCCGCTGTTATAAAAGGAAAGCTAGGGATTATTCCAGGCACCGAAACGGTTAGTGCTGCTGGGGTTGTGAGTTAATCCGAATTCGGGTGTTACATATACGGTTTTAGAACAGTCTTTATCTGAGCATCAGATTTAACGAGGATAGCTCCATCCTTGATATCAATCACTTTGAAATCATATCTACTCAGTCCTAAGGCAAGGTCGTTAATGTGAGCGTTTCCTTTTTTGTTTAGTCCTTCGACCATTGTGGATAAAACATGTTCAGACTTTGTGGCATCTCTATGATTGATGATGTCCATTCGTACCTTGTTTATTGCGTCGTGCAAGCCTGTCGCTTCAATTGTCAATTGATTGGCTCTGGAAGCGCTGTCCGTTCCAAAAACATCTTTTTCGTAGGAGGTAATGCGGGGTTGCGACCACTGATATTCCTTCAACATAGCTGCACCTTCTACCACGTCAACTGAAGCTGGTAGCTGCCCGTGCGCAAAGTTTTTGGTGGCAAGCTGCTCTTCAGACTTTATTTGTTGATCGGGTAATATTTCCAATTTGCCATTTGCAAGTTGCACTGCAGGCATGTGAAATCGCTTGTCACTGGCTTTTTCTGCCAGTCCGTCATTTTGTTCGATCTGCCCTATTAGTTTCGTTGCATAGTTGGGATCATTTTCGGAAACAGTTCTGCCGTTAACACCTTTTCGTTCGTAAAGCACATAGTTGATCAAATCTACTTCGTGCTGGAGGGCTTGTCGTGCTTCGGCTGCGTGTGTTCCGCCTGAAGATAGCTCATGTCTAAACTTGTCTTCGAGTCCGTTCACTTTTACGGCTTCGTCAGCGGCACTGCCAATTTTTTCATTGGGAAATTTGTCTGCAGGGGGCATCTTTATGAACCTGGGTCGGGAGGCTCTAAGACAGTATTCCTTTGCGGCACTCAAGTCGTTATGAACTTGTTAAACACCAACATTGTCTTCGTAATAACCGCAAAAAAAATCGAGGGGCTCGCTATTTCGTGCCTCTCGATCTTTAGGACTGTAATTAGTTAATGATACCAAATACGGTAGCTAGAGGTTACGAGGCCCCAGCTTTAACCTTCGAACAATTGCCAGCACACTTACGGCACTCATCGGCAGTCGCTCTCATTTTGTCATCGTCCTTGAAAGATTCGCATGCTTTGGCACAGTTATTGCAGGCCTCTATGCAAATCGACGCTGCTTTGGGTGAAAAGGTAGATCCTCTCGTTAAATACTCACTGGCAGAATTGCATGCGGTGATGCAATCTTTCAGTACGTTAGTCAGGCTGCCTTCGGCGTATCTTCCACCTTTTTTCGCGCAATAATCCAATGCCTTTTGGCATTCGGCTGCACAGGCTGAGCAATTCCCCTTGGTTATTTCTCTCGTATTTTGGCCATACGATGGCACGTTGCAGATCAAGCTACAACAGATAAAGGCTGCAAAAGCCAACAACATTCGATTCATAGAACACTCCTTGGTCCAGGTAAGTAAACATCTGGCGACATTGACGATCAAATATCGCTTCTTGTGTCCGTCGCCGCCTAAGTGCAACCGTGCTCAGCGATGGTTTCTCCGCATCGCTGATTAGTTGGCATTTCATGGCTAAGTTCCAGAATTCATGGCCAAGTTCCGGAACTCACGGCTAAGTTCCGGATTCCATCGGTAAGTTCCGGATGCGTTTGCTTTAGCGCCCGGCAAGCCTCCCCATATTGGCAATCTGGTCGATAAACAACTGCTTAGCCTTCCGCAAATTCTGCACTCTTAAAGCAAACTCCGCTTCTTCCGACTTGCAGAAGCCCATGCGGTGATATCGACGAATTTGTAATAGCCCTACCTGATCTGCGTGAAAACGGAGGCGTGTCACCAAATTGCCACGGAAGATCAATATTTTGACAATTACTTCCTCAGCGCAATATCGAAATGGACAAACTTAAGCCGCTCCGTACTGTGAGCGAATTCGTCGAAATATATCCGAAGAAACAAACCGATGATTTTTTGACAAAACCGGTTTGGAGGGCAGAACGAAATGTCTTTAAAGCACTTGCCTATCAACTCGAAGGACTTTGGACAATCTACCATCAAGCCGGTGTCCATCAGGAATCCAAAGATGGAACATTATTTCGTACAGAAATCGATTTTATCTGCTCACACTTAATTGATGGCTTAATGGTTGTGGAAGTAAAAGGTGGTCAACTGTGTATCGACAATGGGCGTTGGAAAGTGCGATCGTTAAAGGGCGATGGCGAATTTAAGGTCATGAAAGAATCGCCAACACAGCAGGCACAACGCGGTGTAAGGTGTCTAGTTGAACGATTGAGTGAGGAAACTGAAATTCAAGAAGCATTAAAAGTAGACAACGCTCAAGAGTGTCGCAGTCTTCTCAAACGACACGTTTGTTTTGCAGTTTGTTTTCCGGATCTAACGGTGAAAGACGATCTGACCGCTGATTTGCCGCGAAAACTGATTATAGATAAAGAAGATCTTGCCAAGATCGAAGACAGACTCTCAGAGATACTTGCGATACAATGCAAGCCGATTAAGGGATGTGAACTGCCGTTTGCAATTATGCACGTGCTTAGGCGATTATTTGCTCCGACCATAACGATATAGCGTTAAGATCGTGCATTTGGAGGGGAAATGGACATAGGCGTGGTTGGACTTGGTCATATGGGCTCGGCTCTAGCGACAAGATTGCTGGATGCAGGTCACGATGTGACCGTTTACAATCGCACAGCTTCTAAAGCAGAAGCGCTGTTGGCTAAAGGTGCAACATTGGCGCACGATCCGGAGGGCACCGCAAGCGGTGACATTGTCATTACCATGCTTGCCGATGACAAAGCCCTGGAATCAGTCCTCTTTGCTGATTCAAAAAATGGGGATGGCAGTGAAGGGCTCATTGCCCATCAGAGCAAAAATACAATTCATATTTCGATGAGCACAATTAGTGCAAGTCTTTCACGCCGCATTGATGCAGCATCTACTGCGGC
The DNA here is from genome assembly GCA_903970355.1 of Actinomycetota bacterium. Taxonomy (GTDB): domain Bacteria; phylum Cyanobacteriota; class Vampirovibrionia; order Obscuribacterales; family Obscuribacteraceae; genus CAJCIF01. The sequence goes on along the minus strand of CAJCIF010000034.1, from coordinate 1,285 downwards.
CGCCAAGAAATTTATTGCCGCACCTGTTATGGGAAGACCAGATGTTGCCCAGCGTGGTGAGCTAATTGTTATGCCGGCTGGTGATCGCGGCTTGATTAAGAAGTGCTCGCCGGTATTTGAGGCGATTGCAAAGAAGGTTCACATAATCGGCGAACATCCCGTGCAAGCAAATATTGCAAAACTGGCTGCCAATTTTATGATTAGCTCGATGATCGAAACCTTCTCGGAAGCATTCGCTCTTGTGCGGAAGAATGACATCGATCATCACGAGTTTCTCGATATCATGGCGAGCGGATTTTTTGCTTCGCCCATCTATGAAAAATACGGAAAGCTGATTGCGGATGGCAAGTTTAAGACTGGCGCTTTCACTGTCCGACTGCAAGAAAAAGACACGCGCTTGGCTCTGGAAGCAGCGATCGAATCACAAGTCCCTATGCCTTTTGCATCTGTGATCGAAAATGCATTTCTCTCAGCAATTGGACAAGGAAAAGGCGATCTCGATCCCTGCGCAATATCCGAAATCGCTCTGGAAAATGCCGGCATAGAATCTTAAAACGCTCAACTTAAAGACTTCAACTTAAAGACCCCATCTCTATTTGACAGTTAGGGGCTCGCCCATTCGGCGCAAAGCATTTTCCACCATCCCTTTATCCTGCGGATTTTTTTCAACGTCCAGGCGCAAGGCGCTCGCAGCGGGTTTGCCCTTTTCACCCATACTCCCGACAGTTTGAATAACGGCTAATCTCAAAGCATAATTTTCACTCTTTAGAAGCGGAATTAATTTGTCGAACATTAGCGCTGCCTTGTCTTTGTAGTTAGCCAGAGCGCGAACTGCAACGATCTTCAAACTCGTATCGTTATCATCAAGATAAGATGCCACCAGCGAAATGGATTCGTCATCACCTAATTGCGATATGGCTGTAATAGCAAATGGAAGTGTCGCTGGAGTCTTATTTTCCTGCACTAATTTTTTAAGCGCAGGGAGAGCAGACTTTGCCTGTAGGCCCAGGTTTCCTAACGAATTTATCGCTGCCACTACCACTTCTTCATTCTTGTCTCCGAGCGCTGAACTGAGAGCAGCCACCCGGGTTTCATCACCGCTATTTTTCAATCCTAAAGCGTTGGCTGCCATGGCCCGGCACGCTTCCGAACTATCATGAGTGAGAATTTGGCACAACACTGCTGAATTATCCGGTGCTCCAACTACATTGTTGAAAGCCGCCAAGGCCATGACCCGCACTTGTGGTACCGGATCATTTAAAACGATATTAGAGAGAGTATCGGA
>CAJCIF010000033.1 GCA_903970355.1 Actinomycetota bacterium | reverse complement strand
GATTGATGTTGTCATTCACGGCGCCGGCGTTATTGAAGATGCCTATATCAAGGATAAGAACGTCGATTCTTTCCTGCGCGTCTTTGAAACCAAGGTGAATGGCGCCTTTACCCTAGCTCGTCACCTCAAGCTCGATACAGTTGAAAGACTTGTCTTCTTCTCATCCGTTGTGGGACGAACAGGCAATGCCGGTCAAATCGATTATGTTTCCGCTAACGAAACGGTCAACAAACTAGCGCTTGCCTTGCAAGACAAGGTCAAGGGCAGAGCCATGTCTATCATGTGGGGACCATGGAAGGGCGGCATGGCGCAACCTGAATTGGAAAGCATATTTGCCAGTTACGGCTGGGCAATGATTGATGCCAAACAAGGCAGAGATTCATTCATCAATGAAATGAAGAATGAGAACAAGGAGCACGTAGAAGTGCTGCTCGTAGCCGAACTTTCTCGTGATTCTTTGCCGGAACCGAAAGGTCCGAAGCTGCACGCAGCTAACGTGAACCGCATTGGTGATTCCGGATTTGAATTTACCTTTGAAGTGGGCAAAGCAAAAGACCTCTTCTTGCAAGACCACGCCTTTGACGGAATTCCGGTTATGCCGATGGCATTCTCACTTGAGTTCATGGCTGAAGCGGTGAAGTCGGTGCATCCGGAATTGTCGATACTGACTGTTGAAAATATGGATATTCCTGGTGGTATCGTATTTGATGCACCCATGAAGACGTTCTATATAAGCGTAAATGAAACCAGGCAAACTGATGGAACGGTGCGTTTGCAAGCCAGCCTCCGTACAGCAGCGAATCGCGCCAGAACCAATTTCAAAGCCGACTTCGTAATGGGCTCTGCCGAGATGCGGCAAAAAATGTCCAAAAACGCTCGCGAAAAATTCGATTTGGCAAAAGCAAAAAGCGAGTTGGGCGAAGTAGTTGATGCGCCTAAGCTGAATGAAATATATGGACAATGGCTGTTCCATGGACCACGCTTCCAGGGCATCCAACGCATTGACTTGCTGGGTGAAAAGGGCATTGTAGGCGGGGTTGGTGTTTCCTCACCAGCGCATAATCTGAGCAATACAGATGGCAGCCCCTGGCAAATCGATCCGATTTTGCTCGACAGCTCTATGCAGCTCGGCGGAATTTGGGCTCGCAAGTTTTTGGATATAACAGTGCTGCCCACTGGCTTTAAACGATTGACGAGATATCGCGCTACCGATGTCGCGCCTCTCACTTCCCGCATATTTATTGCGCCCGACAGCTCTACTTCAGAGCTTACCTGTGATCTCGCTATCTACGACAATTCTGGTGAATTGGCCATTCTAGTGGAAGGGCTTGGTGGAGTAGGAAGCAAATCACTCAACAGGCTTGGTGCTGGTGTCGAAGTTGGATCCGAGTCCTAAAAAAGTCCAGAAGAACGCCGAGTCCTCTGCGTCTGAACGCGTGGCGATTATCGGCATGGCATGTCTGTTTCCAAATTCTCCGAATTTGGCAGCGTACTGGAACAACATTTTCTATGGCCGCGATTGTTTGAGAACAGCTACTGAAAAGGAATGGGGTCATACCGTCCTTAATGTAGACAAACGTGCTAAGCCGGACCGCGACCGCTTTGGCAATATCTATGCCCGCCGTGGTGGCTTCATTACGGAACTTGCTGATTTTGATCCACTGTCAGTAGGCGTTATGCCAAAAACAGTAGAAGGCTCCGATCCGGATCAAATGCTGGCTTTGAAAGTGGCTTGCGAAGCCATGGCGGATGCAGGTTACCAGAAGAAAGCTTTTGATCCTACAAAGGCAGAAGTCATTCTGGGCAGAACTTCCGCTCCGGGGCGTGGCTCCATGAATATGATTCAGCACGGCCAAACAATCGGGCAAATAGTGAAAGTCGCCTCCGAATTCTTCCCGGATTGGACTGAAGAGCGACTCGAAATGTTCGCGCAGGAATTGCGTAACTCGCTCGCTCCCTGCAATTCAGACACTATTCCGGGAGCTATGCCCAACATACTGGCAGCTCGGGTAGCAGGTCGGCTTGGATTTCATGGCAGAAGCCTTGTTCTTGATTCCGCTTGTGCCTCCTCACTTATCGCTGTCGAAATAGCAGTTGATGATCTTCGTTCCGGCAAGAGTGACCTTGCCCTGGCCGGCGGAGTTTTCGTTAACTCACTGCCTTGCTTTACGCAGATGTTCTGCGGATTAGAAGCCCTCTCTGCCTCGGAGCAAGTGCGGCCGTTCGATGACAGCGCAGATGGTACGTTGCTTGGCGAAGGCATCGGCATTGTTGTTTTGAAACGTCTTGAAGATGCTCTGCGCGATGGTGACAGAATTTACGCAAGCATTGCTGGTATAGCCAGTTCTAGTGACGGCAAAGGCACGAGCATGCTCGCACCGGCAGCAGAAGGTGAAGCGCTTGCGATTAGCCGAGCCTATGAAGATGCTCGTGTTTCTCCGTTGGAAACAGGTCTGGTGGAGGCACATGGCACGGGCACTAAATCTGGTGACATTGCCGAACTAAAAGCTCTGCAACAAGTATTTGATTCAGAAGGTGAAACCAAAGATAAATCGCGCTGTGCAATTGGTTCTGTGAAAGCGATGATCGGCCATGCCCAGGCTGCAAGCGGTATTGCTGGACTCATAAAAGCAGCTCTGTCTCTCTATCATAAAGTGCTGCCGGCAGCGATCGGTGTTGAAACACCAAATTCCCATTTCGACTGGCAGAACTCACCGCTCTATTTAAGCAATAGTTCGCGGCCCTGGATTCATCCTCTTGCCCATCCGGAATTGAGTGCGCGTCTTGAAAGTACAGAAGCAGGATCACCAAGACGAGCTTCTGTCAGTGCCTTCGGGTTCGGCGGCGTAAACGCTCACGCTGTCCTGGAAGAATGCCGTGACGATTATTTCAATCAAACTCCGAACCTTTTGCACAATTGGGCAACCGAACTCTTTTTGTTTGGAGCGAAGACTGCTAAAGAGATGCAAGAAGAGCTAACACATTGCATCGATTTTCTAAAGAAAGACAACAAGAGTGAGTTCAAAGATATTGCCTATTCTATTTGCGAGAAGGCGAAAGAATCAGAAAAGGCATTCCGAATAGCTATAGTGGCAGCCAATTGTGATGATTTGCTTGAAAAACTTTCCGTTGCGACTGCGGCTCTTGTCCAAAAGGAAATTGATCTAGCCAGTCTTACTGCGCAGTCAATTTACTTCCAACCTGGTGATGCTGTTTCCTCCGGACGCCTGGCTTTTGTACTTCCTGGTCTTGGCTCTGCTTATCCGAATATGCTCGCAGAGCTTTGTGTGCATTTCCCAGAGATACGGGCCATTTTCGATTTCGTAGACTTCGTTGCCAAAGCAAATCAAAACGAGTCTCCTTGCGATAAAGTTTTCCCACGTGCAGAAGTTGGTTCCGCTAATGACAGCGTTACCGTTGCCGCTCTTGCTGCCATGGACAATGCCGTTGTTACTGTGCTCATGGCGGAATGGGCGCTCTTCGTTTTGCTCATCAAGCTTGGCATTGTGCCTGATGTTCTACTTGGTTGCAGTACTGGAGAATTCGCCGCTCTCACCATGGGCGGTGCAGCAGATATATTAGGTGGAACACCTACTTTTTACCACCTTAGCACTGGTGTGGCAAACGCCATTCCAAAAGAGAAGTTGGCAGATCTGCGCTCTATCAAAGTCAAAGCATCATTCGAGCAAATCGCACCTCTTATGAAGAAGAGCGGTGAGGTGTACCTCAGTGCAGACCTTTCCGACAAGCAAGTTATTTTGACAGGCAGTCGTGCCAATGTTGATAGCCTTGTAAATGCGCTTGAATCGCAAGGAATGGAAGCGGATTATTTGCCAGTTGCCATTCCTTATCACACTGCTCTCGTCAAAGGAATGGTTGCAACAGATCGAACTGAAGTAGACGAATTGGAATTGAGTCCTGCTGCGCTTGAATCCTGGTCTTGTTCGATTGCTGCGCCATATCCGGAAGATCCCGATGCTACAAAGCTGATCATGACGGAGCTGTTCAGCAAACCGATTCTTTTGCGCAAAACAATTGAAGCTTTATACGAAGCCGGTGTGACGAAATTCATTGAAGTAGGTCCAAAAGACACTCTAACGCCGGTTGTTTCGGAAATATTGTCCACCCGTCCACATTTGGCTGTCGCTTCTAACAAGCAAAACGGCTCTGCAATCTCTCAAGTTCAACACATGATTGCCACACTATTTTCTAGCGGTATTGATGTAGACGCGCAGTACCTATTTGCGCGCCGGCAGCCAATAGCCATCGATTTCGGAAAACCAACTCAAAGTCGCCCGCCGGCGCTTTTGAAACTTGCCTATCCAGAAATCATGTTGAAAGAAGGCTGGCAGGAACGCCTGCAATATGACCCCACCAAAACTCATGCCCCCTCAGAAGAATCTGTCGCTCAATCGCCCAGTTCACAACCGGAACCCGCACCATTGATTGGACCGGATGCGATAGTAACTTCGTATCTGAGCAATATGTCTGTGTTTCATGAGAACTTGATGAGCGCACAAAACGAAGTGATGCTCAGTTATCTAGGCGGAAGCGAAAATCCAGAAGGCTATAGCCAAGATCACGGGTCTCAAAATACTTCTAACTATCCGTTATTGGAAGGCGCCAGATTTGTCCACAATGAAGAAGCCCTCATAGCGGATCTCGCAATCGATCTCAATTCACATCGATATTTACTCGATCATGCTATCGGTGGAACGGTGAGACAGTGGCCGGGTTTTGGAGAACGAGTCCATCTTTTGCCTTTGACGGTTGCTCTTGAACTGATGGCGGAAGTTTCGTCTTTCTATTACCCACAATTGCCGGTTTGCGAATTGAGAAACGTGCGAGCCTCGCGGAGAATTCGCATTGGTGCTGAAGGCGCTTCGTTGCGAATTGTTGCTCGCCAATTGCAAGAAGATCAACCAGCTGTGCAAGTTGCCATTTACCGAGGTCCGGAATCAAACGAATATCAACCCTCCGAAGCGCTCATGCTTTGTGAAGTGGTTTTCGGTGAAAGGCCCCAGCCGCCTCAAGTCCAGCATCCTGCCTCCAAAAAGAATTGGCAGAAATCGCGTTTCGAACAAAAGGGCCTTTATGCGAAAAGCGCAATGTTCCATGGCGAACGCATGCAGTCTGTGCGATCTGTAAAAGGATTGCAGGCAAACGAAAACTATGGACTGGTTACAGCGCGCAATGCGCAGGGTTGGTTTGCTGCGGATGAATTGCAACATCCGCATTTCCTTTTAGATCCGCTTCTATTGGATAATGCAACCCAGCTTGTTTTGTTTCACCTCTTCGATCTTGATGAACCTGTGCATGCACTCTTACCGTTCATGATTGATTCTGTGCAGTTCTTCACTGATTTGCCGCTTCTTGAAGGTGACATCACAGTGCATGCTCAATTCAACAGTCTCAATGCCCGCGGAACAGATGTAAATGTAAGTTTGCTTTCTGAAAACGGACTGTTGCTTGCTCGTTTTAATTCAATTAAGAGCCGGCGCATTACGCTTGAAGACAGTTGGAGAAAGCTGATTGAAAGCCCGGCCGCTTGCTACTTGTCAAAGCCATTCACTGCTGCACCGGACATTTCCCTGATTGAAGAAAGCGTTTTGCCGAGTGATGAAGGCACGCTGTCCTGGTGCGCTGATTACTTGTTGGCACCACGAGAAAATCAAACTTACGAAGCACTCCCAAATCTGCGACGCAAGCGCGATTGGTTACTTGGCCGCATCGCTGCAAAAGACGCTGTTCGTCGTAGACTGAGCGCTGCTGAAGATATGAGCGTTACCTATGCGGATATCGAAATTCATAACAATCCCGAAGGCGCTCCTTTTGTATACTCAGCGAATTTGGCTGAGGCTCAAAGAGACTGGAAGATTTCCATTACCCACAAAGACGGCTTGGCATATGCTGTTGCAACAGATCGAGCCGACGTGAATGGAGTAGGCGTAGATCTCGAAATGCAAGTTGAAAGAGAAGCCGGATTTGACGATCTCGCTTTTGCGAAATCGGAATTAGATATTCTCAGCAAATTACAAGGTGGCAAGAGCAGCCGTAACATAGCTGCTGCCTGGGCTGCCAAAGAAGCTGCTGCCAAGGCAATCAAAACTGGATTCGAATCGAACCCGAAGAATTTTCGATTAGCTTCATTTGATGTGCAAAATAATCGCTGTTCAGTGACAGTAAATTCCGAAGTAATTCATCCGCACGATTCAAAACTCATGACCAAGGTCCGCACGGAAGCCATGCAAGTAGAACTGCATTTCTTGGCAAATCACGTTTTGGCAGTGTGTATTATCTAGCTACGAGTCGTGCCTTTCATCTTGCCAAATAAATGGAAACCAGAGGTTTGATTTTGTCGCTTAACAATCTAAGCCGCATACGTAACCGAAACGTGACCGTTCGCAACTGCTTCCGTTTCATAAGCCTTTAGCGCACGCACTCGAACGTGGTTTTTCATGCCAAGAATCTGACAAAAGTTCTGGCTATTATCATCGAACAACCTACCCTTCGAGCCGCCGAGGCTAAGGAGGCAACATGCCCGATAATTTGACGACTAGAGATGTGGCAAGATTTTCAATAATGGAAGATTACTTGCTATTCAGGGCTAGTAATGAACAGTTACTTACAGGTGGAATAGCTAACGGCAAAGAATTCCGTCATGCACTCAATCTGCTCAACCAGCGCGGCCACAAAAATAGTGCTTATCTGCCAAAATTCCTTGCGGCTTTGACAAAATTTGACCAGACCACGACAGAAACCCATGTGTCTTCCCTTCCGGTCGTTGAACTAGTGAACGGCCAATTGCAACTTAAACCAGCCAAAGAGATCGTTGCAGAAGCTCACAGCGCCAAAAGAGTTGAGGAAGCAACAAACTATCTCAAAAGCCGAAAAGTCTATATGGACGGGTCAGATGTTGTGTCCTCAGCCGAATCGGAAGCTTATTCACGGCACCTGGACAGGAGTGAAAGTGGTTTGCCGGACACCGCTACTCAGCAAGAAATATTTGAGAAAGTTACGCAGGATCATTCTGCGGAAAACCGCGATCTTGGTTTGCCGCCCAATGCAACTGAAGCCCAAAGACAAGTTGTTAGTGATAAATTGGGCTTATGCGAGAACCTTCGCGATGGTATCTGGGATAAAAAAACGATGATTGATGTTTTGAAAACCGCAGTACATACGGAATTGGGATTTCCCGAGGAAGAAAGTCTAAAGGCGGCCGAATGCATTTATGCAAAGACACAGGGCAGAGTCATCGTGGCCCCTGTTGATTTGGCAAGTGTGCAAGTAAACGAGAAATTGTTGGATGGCTTCATTGGTCACCAGGAACGACATGTACTCCGTAACGCCCTGGGTCTGGAAGACGACACTGACAAGAAAACGGTCGCAGAAGCGCTGCAAAAACTCACAAAGGTGTGATTTTCAGAGAACAGTTCAATGCCACTTGCCAAAGACACCCGTCCACTCAGCCTTTGTTCCAAATGACACTAAACGATAATTCAAAACACGTCCATTTTTGTAGGCTAATTCCAGGAAAATCATCGGTGAATTATCGAGAATGCATCCGAAAGGATACTGAACCCTGAACCAATCCACATCTGACTTTAGATCGGGCCTATCTTCGATAATAACGTTCATATCCTCGGGATTCCCTAAGAGCTGATGAATCTGTTGGCGATTCTTTCCAAACAGCTTATAAGTATGCACCATACTCGGTATCAAAAAGAGACGTGAGTTAAAATCGTCGAGCCAATTCTTTGGCGTAAAAAGTTGTACTGACTGTTGACGGAATACTGCGTCCAGTTCTGAATCCGTATAGAATCTTTTGTCACGAAACGCCCGTAAAGTAAAGCCTGTCTTAGTTTGTGGGCTAATCGACTCAGAATACCAGTGGCTAAAATGGTCTCCTAACCTGTGTGGTTTGCATTCTCCCACTCGATATTTGTCAACTTTTCGATTGGAATAATGCACTTCTAAGAACAGCCATTTTTCGTCTCCAGGGAATCGTTCTTTAAGTTGGTAAAAATGCGAGACTTTCGACTCCAGTAAGCCCTTGCCAGGCTCCATTATCTTGAACACTTGATCTTCGCTGAGTCCATGCAAGTCGTACTTTTGCAAAAGGTCAGGCAACATTTGCAATCTTTCGTTTAATGACGTATCCCAATTATTTTTGTCGAACGTCGTCCTGCTCGGAGCTGTTATTAACGCATCGAGATCGTCTTTCTGCTTTTCCGTGCCATTCGGGTCTTCCTTCACGACAGCCCAATCAAATCCAGTAGACATAAATTGAGGCGTTTCCTCCGTACAAAAAGCCGGAGGTAATGAGGCGGCGCTCAGCGCTAAGGCTATCGATATAAGTCGAATCAGGTTTCTCAATGGTTACACTGCACCATACTAATATGGTACCTACCTTAGAACATATAAGAGCCAGAAGAAACAGTAAAAATCCCAGGTTTGATATTAGGAAGCATGCAGGAATGGTCCTGAATTTCGCCCAAGCGAGATTCAGAACCATCCGTGAAAGGTCTTTCAGAGGCTACGCTTTCTTTTATTTGGGTTGCGCAGGTGGTGCTAATAGTGGTCCAGATTTTGATGCATGCTGATCTAGGTCGGCCTCGAAAAGATCCAACTTTTTCATGATTACCGATCGAGCTGTACCAGTCAAACCATCCTGTTTCATTCGGGCAGCGTCTTCTTTAACGCAGATGCCATCGAAATCCCTTTGGAACCTAGCAAGCTCATTGGAATCAATAAGACCCTGGTTGAAATATAACTGCATTTTACGTTGAATACCGGCTTCTCTTGTGTGAACTGATCCGACAACTGGTTGGTTATCTTGTGAACTGTTCTGAGCAAATGCGCATATTGGAATGGAAAGGCTCACAGCAAACGCGGCTGGAAGAAAAATTCGTCTAATTCTGTTATTCATGATCGTTACCTCCGCAAATAGAGATTTGCGAGATACTTGATTAGTTCCCGAATTGTCAAAAAACGCGCTTCCATAAGGACTACCAAAATAGTCGGCAAAAAAAACTATCTTCTATGCCCTTGCTGCAACGAGCGGGCACCGCTTGCGGATTGCAGCCACTTCGTGGCCTCTGCAGAATATGTTAG
>CAJCIF010000032.1 GCA_903970355.1 Actinomycetota bacterium | reverse complement strand
GAAAGTTACATGCGTCTTTGGCATCAATTCTGAGAGTCTATCGGCGGCCGGTTTCAATGTTAGTTTCGGAGTTTTGCCTTTCGGACGTCCCAAGTGAGAAGCTAATATCACTTTGGCATTATTCGAAGCCAGAAATTCGATGGTTGGTAACGCAGAGCGGATGCGGGTGTCATCGCTGATCGTGCCATCCTCATTTTGAGGGACATTGAAGTCTACTCGCACAAAAACGCGTTTGCCGTCGAAAGAATTCTTTGGCACATCCGAAATTGTCTTTTTCATTTTGCTCTCCGAAAAACTAGTCTGGTAAAAAATGGCTTCTGGTAGAAGGGGCGGCTCAGTGAACCGCCCCTTGCCAGAATTAGGATCTTGCTGTCTGCAAGGCTCTATGCAAGGTTGGTTCTATACCTTAACGGCTAGTTTGCTTGCAACAAGAGCGGCTAACTCAACCAGGCGGTTGCTGTAACCCCATTCGTTGTCGTACCAGGCTAACACCTTAACCATTTTGTTTTCGACGGTCATGGTGAGTTCAGCATCAACAATGGATGAAAGTTTGTTGCCCTTGAAGTCAACGGAAACGAGCGGTGTTTCGGTGTAACCAAGAACATGTTTGAGTTTGCCTTGAGCAGCTTCTTTCAATGCTTGATTCACTGCTTCAACAGTCACTTCTTTCTTTGTGTTCACTACGAGGTCAACGATGCTGACATTCGGAGTGGGAACGCGCATTGAGAAACCATTCAACTTGCCTTTCAAGTGCGGCAACACAAGTCCGATTGCCTTAGCAGCACCAGTGCTGGAAGGAATCATGGAAGTGGTGGCAGCGCGAGCGCGGCGCAAGTCTTTGTGACTGGTGTCCAAAAGACGTTGGTCCAATGTGTAACTGTGGATGGTGGTCATCAAACCGTATTCAATGCCGAATGCTTCATCAATTACTTTTGCTACTGGGGCAACACAGTTAGTGGTGCAGCTGGCATTGGAAATGATGTTGTGCTTGGCCGGATCATATAGATTGTCGTTGACACCAAGAACGATCGTGATGTCTTCGTTGGTTGCCGGAGCGGAGATAAGCACTTTCTTGGCGCCAGCGGTAATGTGACCTTTAGCCTTGGCAGCTTCTGTGAACACGCCACTGCACTCAAGAACGATATCGATCTTTTCTGCAGCCCACGGACACGTGGAAGGATCTTTTTCACGGAAAAATTTGATTGTCTTGCCGCCAACCACAAGGGCATCTTGTGTGTGGCTGACTTCTTGTGGAAGCTCACCGAGAACTGAATCGTACTTGAGCAGGTGAGAAGATTGCTCTAAGTCTTGAAGTGGATCATTGATGGCGACGATTTCGACATCTTTGTTTGGATTGCTCAAATAGGCTCGAAAGGCATTTCTACCGATTCGGCCAAAACCATTGATTGCTACTCTTGCCATATAAACTCCTGTCGCAAAGGCTCTACTGTTGCGGGAACAGTGGATAAAGAGCATATTATGAAAATGGGAAACTTCTCGCTGCCTTTAGGCTGGTTTAACGACTTTGAGTTGAAACTTTAAATTTCGAATAAGGGGTTTGGGGCGCTCCCAGCCTCGTCCTGGCAGCATTTCAGGCACTCTCCAGCCTTTTGTTGTCAGCAACACAGTTCGTTATATTTGGTAAGCTTATTGAAGTTCGGAGGTGCTCGAACAATCGTTTCAGAAATCAAATTGAGGTTCAGTCACAATGTCACAAACAATAGACCAAAAGAAACAAGTAGAAGAAGTATTGGACAAGATACGCCCAATGCTCATGATGGACGGTGGAAACATAGAACTGGTGGACGTTAAGGACGAAGAAGTCTATGTCCATCTGGTAGGCGCTTGTGGAATGTGCCCAAGCTCGACAATGACCCTTAAAATGGGCGTAGAGCGGGCTCTCAAGCAAGAAATCCCGACCATTAAGCGGGTCATACAGGTATAAGTCCTCTATTTCTGAACCAAACGATTGTTTTATGGGCGGCAGCAATGCCGCCCATTTTGTCGTCAAGAGACGCCGAAGCCTCTCCTATTTTGCTTTTCCAATAGGTGTCCGGATTCTGGCGCAAATTCGGAACGGCAGAAATTTTTGATTTAGCTGAGGTTGCCGAGGCGCAGGAAGCGCTCGGCAATAAGGTTCTCTTCTTCGGCTAGGACCGATGCATCGATAGCAAGACCGCGCGTCACCCGGTTGATGGTCTCTTTCAACTGCACAATCGAAATGGCGTTGGCACCTAATAAATTCTTGACAACATCGCGTATTTGTAGATCTAGCTCCATTACATCGAAGAGGTTGTTGATCAGTCCATAAGAAAGAGCCTTGTCACCATCAACAGTACCGCCCTGGAAGAGAAGCTCTTTGGCAGAACCTGGACCGACTAGGGCAATCAATCGGCGGACAGTCGCGGTATCCAGGATGAAACCAAGTTTCGCAACGGGTATCGAGAAGATCGTGTCGGTTGTTGCGTAACGTAAATCACAAGCAATTGCTAATAAACAGCCACCACCGAAGCAGAATTTTTCTAGAATGGCGATCGTGGGCATAGAAAGATCCGCCACCGCATCCAGTGCTCTAGTCATGCGGCGCCAATAGCCTTTGGCGCTCTCCAAATCTTTAAGCTCTTTCAATTCTTCGAGATCTGCACCAGAGCAAAAAACGCCACCAGCTCCCCGCACCAAAACGACCTGCGCATCAGATTTAGCGATGGTTTGCGCATGTTCTGTAATTTGGTCCCACATTTTGGCCGAGATGGCGTTGCGCTGCGCAACGCGGTTAATAGTGATTTTGGCTACCTTTTCATCGATTGCCAAAGACACATTCATAGCTTGACCCATCTGCAGGCTCATTTGGCGTTGTCGCCGGGAACGTGGAACACGACCGGATCGCCTTCTTTGATGCCATGCCGGCGCACGTACCCTGCTTTTAGCTCGATCACTTCTGAAACGAGAAGCCCTTCACGGTTACTGGGTACAAGCGGGCAATCATCGGAGTTTTCAGATTTGCAGGGCGGCACGTCCTTGAATATTTGTACGATTTTGCCGTTGCGAATAAAACACATATCAAGTGAGATGAGCGTGTGATACATCCAGAAGTGGACGTGCTGCTCAGGATGGAAAATAAAAACCATACCGCTGTCTTCCGGTAAAGCCGTGCGGTTCATAAGCCCGTGCTCAATCTCTTGTGGAGTGGATGCGACTTCCAATTTCACAACGCTGTCTTTGCCGAGCGTGACCGTGGGCATCTCTGCCAGAGCAGAAGCACCGCTCAGTAAGGTCAAACTGACAGCGAGAATAGCCTGGGCTAACGAGCGCGAACGAAATGTCATAGCCACCACATCTTGGTAAACAACGTCTTATCGACAAGGAATTGTACCGTGTCAATCAAAGTTCCTCTTCTTCCTGGCAAGGATGCACTGCTAACAACGCCGGCCGGATCTATTACTGCTGAAATGCCCGTGTTTGAGGAGATTATAAGGAAGCGCTCGTTTTCGACGGCTCGAAACGTCGCTGCTGCCAGGAGCTGTTTTGTTAAGGCTGCGTTGTGAAACCAAGCCAAGTTGGAAACATTCACCAAAAGTGCTGCTCCTTTGCGAACTTCCGTTGCGATCACTTGCGGATATATCAATTCAGCCGATATTGATACACCTACTTTGCCCCAGCTGCTTTTCAACAACTCCGTCTGAGCTGCCTTTACAAAATTGTTTCTCACCGATGGCAATTTATCCCGGAATGTCTCGGGCAATTCGTTACGAACATCCTGCCAGGGCCACCATTCGAAAAAAGGAGTCAATTGATTTTTCAAATAGAGTTGAGGGTCCTTTTGATTGGGATCAAGTAAAAATGCCGAGTTCAAGATGTTGCCACCGATGCGATCGAAACTGCCGGCAATTACTTCTTTCTTCTCTTTGCTCACCAGATTTTTAAGAACACTAAGAAGATAACCCGGTGCACGCTGCGCCGGACTAATTGCTCCTTCCGGTAAAACCAATATGCCAACGCCCAAGCCGCTACTAAGCTCGGCTTGTCTTGCTGCCAATTCTTGTACGCTCGTTGTTTTAAGTCGATCTTCTTCGACGGTGACATTGCCCTGCACAACTGCTATTGGCACACGCGGTGCAGTTGAGCTGTTTGCATTTTGAAGCAAATATTTTTCAAGATTGCCGTATGCCTCAACCTGCGTTGAGCCCCACCACATGGAAACTGCAACAACAAGAGATGCAAAAGCAAGATCGGCCATGGCACCAACGCGCGGAGATAAGACATCTACCCGCTCAACCGGTCTGCGCCCGTATTTAGGAAACTCAATCAGGCACCCCGCCACAGCCGCGTTAACGAGAAGCAATACATAATCGACAGCGCCTGCCCCACCTAACTTTGCCAGTTGAATAAAGAGGATGTTATGGCTCTGTGAGTAGGCTAATTGATCAATTGGAATGCCAAGAAAGAAGATCGATGGTGCAATTACCCAATTGAGGAAGTACCAGATAAATGGAATCGACAGCATGTAGGGGAAGTACGGCCGTTGTATATACGGTAGCAATCCCGGTCTTGTCGGCAAGCTTGCCACCAACCATGCAAAAAAGGCAAACAAAAGCGCTTCATGAGCACATTCTGTAAACCATATAAGCGAGACTGCCTGCGCCGCAAAGACGTCATTTATACCCATCCAGCGCAAAGGAAATAAGCCGAAATACCAGCTGAGAGCAACAAAGTGATAACCAAGTCCAAAAACAAAGCCGTTAACGGCCGCTTCGGTCTTGCTCCGGCAAACGGTAATCAGCACCAAAAGTGGTGCCAAACCACAAAATGCCAACCAGCTATGATCGAAGCCTGCGCTTGAGAGACCCAACACACCACCAAATAGGAGTGCTATGGGCATCTTCTCCACATGGATGAGATTGTCCCACCAACTGATTGGCTTCGAGTCGCCTAAATGTTCGACAGTGAGGTTGCTAGCTTGCATTATGTTCAATAGTGTCAAAGCTAATGTTACACTTTGATGTGGAAATTAGGGCAGCCAGAAAGGACGCCGATATTCATAGCCAACGAATACTCGGAATTGACCCGGGAACAGCCACAGTGGGCTATGGCCTGCTTGTCCACAAAGGTTGCGATCAATTTGAATATCTAGCCTCCGGCACCATTCAGACCCCCAAGACTCTCGATGCAGGGTCCAGACTGAAGATGATACGCGAGGATCTCGCTTGCTTGCTTAAGGAATATAAACCGGATGTAGTCTCGGTTGAAGCCATCTTTTTTTTCAAGAACGCTAAAACCGTCATTTCCGTAGCCCAAGCGCGCGGCGTAATTCTAGAAGTGGCTTCGTACTTCGAGATTCAGGTAGCCGAATATACACCCATGCAAGTAAAGCTACACTTGACCGGTTTCGGGCGAGCCGACAAAAAGGTTGTCCAAACCATGATTAAACAACTGCTCGGTTTACCCGAAATTATCCGCCCAGACGATGCTTCAGATGCGCTTGCTCTTGCTGTCTGCCACGCCCGTTCACTTACACCAATGGGATCCGGATTGCCGAGCGCCAGTTAAGCGGACTCGATTTAGCAAGTCTAAAACGTCTTTCTAATTGAAATGGATCAAGATTGTCCATTATCAATTACAGGGACTTACTTATGTCTGACCTTTGTGAAAAACACAAAACTGAAATTTTAGAAGCCGCCGATCAATATTTTTGCGGAAAAACGAGCAGCCAGGATGTCACTCAAAAGCTATCGGAATGCTTCAACAAAGCTCTTGCCGATGGCACTGCCCATGAACTCTTAAAAGCCCTGCAAAAGACGCCCTTCGGAAAACCGAACGTCACTTTGCACGATGATAATGGCCGAGAAATTTTGGAATTTAGAAACAGTTTCTGGGAACACGCAACGGAAAGACGCTCGTTTTCCAAACTGGATGTTGCCCTTGATGAAAAGAACAAAACAGTTGCTATAAGTGAGCAACAAATGTTCCAGTTTGAGCCCCCCGATTGGTGGAAGACTCTTGCTGAAGCGACCAGACCACCGGCAATAATTACCAATCCTGAATTATATCCGCCGTTTAAATAGTAAATTCTGCACCAGGGGCAGTGCCTGGTCTATGAATGCCGGCCCATGGGATTTATACCATTGCCGAACTGGACCATTTTTCCTATTATCTCGTTTACCCCGGCAAAGTATTACATCGATGGATAACATCGTAAGCGACAAAACAGTAGCCGTTAAAAGCACCCACTGGCGTCTGGGAATTTTTCCCCTCCCCCAAAAGGGTACAGGATTCTTTGTTGATGGCGGACCGAGAAACCCGTGTGTGGTTGCTACCGATGTCCACGCCGCAAAGGATAATCCGAGAGTCAAATTGCCAGATGGCGGGGAATACCCAGCTCGCCTTTTGCTTAGCGATCCCGCTAATGAGATTGATCTGCTGAGCGTCTCTGGCGTTCTCGATCCCAAGAAAACGTGTAAAGCA
>CAJCIF010000031.1 GCA_903970355.1 Actinomycetota bacterium | reverse complement strand
CGGAGCTTCTCGTATTCGGCGCAACGCAGTATGGAAGTGATTTGCAACGCTGGCGTGAATTGCAGAAAGCAGCAAGCTCCGACGCCGCCAATGCACCAAAACGAGCCGATGAAGCCGGCGTCGTAAGCCGTATTGAAAAGCAGGTTCTGAAAAAGACCAATCCGACAATGCCAATTGGCGCGAGATTGTCGCAAGTAGAAACAAAAATGTTTGGGCAGGCCAGTCCGAGCATGCCTACAAAGCAACGCATTGAGCGCCTGGCAAAAACGCTCGGCATGGCGGAACCTTTTGAAGGCAATGAAACAGCCATTCGCCCTCGATTCAGCACTTCGCCAGACGGCAATTTTTCGTTTCATGTTTACGGCGATCCCAATCAACTTAGACAGATGAACCCACAAGTTTCAGAGATGATGGAAGAAATGGATCGTCAAATGCGCCAGTTTGAGCGGTTTGGAAATCAAATGTTTGACGAACGCGATTTCAAAAACTTGCCAAATGGCGGCTACAACTTCCACTACGAATTTCAAACACCGCCCTCTAAACAAGCCCCCAAGAAAGGGCCTGCTCTCAAGTCACCACCGCCAGATTTCATTCCGCCTTACGGCGATCCAAACTCAATCTGATTTCGGAGATTCCGGTTGTTCCTGAACGGTAACCGTCAACATTTTGTCGCCTTTGGCAATTTTGTTGACGACATCCATTCCGCTGATTACACCGCCAAATATCGAATACTGTCCGTCCAATCTTGACTGTGGTGCAAGCGTTATATAGAACTGGCAGCTAGCCGTATTGGGATTTTTTGGAAATCGCGCCATTGCTACAACGCCGGCGGCATTGTGCTTGAGTTTGTCACTAACCTCAAGCGGAATCATGCGAATCTGCTTTCCATCCGAACCTGGTTCAAAATAGACACCGGAACCATCACCACGCGGACACCCAGTTTGGATGCAAAAGCCCGGCTCAACCCGGTGAAAAATCAGGTTGTTGTAAAAACCTTTGCCGGAAAGATCAATAAAGTTTGCCACCGTCTTTGGTGCCAACTTTCTAAAGAGGCGAATAACAATTGTGCCCTTTTCAGTTTCAATAACTGCAACCGGATCCGGCTTCTTAAGATCTTCGGCTGAAACACTTGGAGCACCAGGTGAGGAAGGAACACCGGTTGGGCTTTGCGGTCCTGACAGAGCTTTCGATCCGGGCGGTGGTGGGGCCGGCTGGGCTGGTATTAGCCCTCCCGGATAATTTGCCCTATTATCTGTGGCGCTTACCTGGCCAGGAGCAGGAGTTGTTGAAGCAGGTACGGCCGGTGCAGCGGCACCAGGTGAACCTCCGGGCAATGTCACATCCGGAGGCACTAATTCCGGGTCTAGTTTATTGGCGGCATTACCCGAAATTCCGGCACTGACCCATAGGGTGAATGTCAAAACGGCAATTTTTATTTGGGTGTCAAAGCCTTTCATGCTCTGAATTTAGCAGTCAAAATCAGCAATAACAAGAAGATTTCTATGGGAAGTTATGAATGAGGCCGGTATGGAGGCGTCTTCCGTGCCTGTAAGCGCCCTTTCCAGTATCGATCTTTTCTCCTTACCGCTGGCAATGAGAATTATGCGGCGGCTATTCAAAATGGTTGATATACCCATTGTAATTGCTCGCGTAGGTATGACAGATGCACCTTCGAAATATTTGCGATTTGCTTCTTTTGTGGAATCGCTCAACCAAACACAATGGGTCCAACTAGACCGCGGTGTCGGCGGTTCGTTAAAAGCGATATGTCCGTTTCGCCCTATTCCCAATAGGATGCAATCGAGCCCACCGTGCTTGGCAATGAGGTCGTCGTAATCGTCGCTAAACCTGGGATTGAACTGCGAATTTTCAGGGAGATCCGTAAATTGATAAAGCTTGGTTTGCAGAAAAGCTTTAAAAGAATGCTCTTCAGCGCTATCTATATAATCATCGAGCGCAAAACATCGACTCTCTTTCCAGCTAATGTCACCAGATTTGGACCATTCCGCCAGTAACTCATAGCATCCGACGGGGGAGTTTCCGGTTGGCAGAGCAAGATTGCAATTCGGCTTTTCGGAGAGCATTTCGGCAATTTCTGAGGCCGCTAATCTGCTCAAGGCCTCATAGTCTTTGACGATCACGACCTTTTCGTGAATTTTTGCTCGGGATGTCACCTGATTTACCTATGGCGGCCGTTGGTACAGTCTGTTATGAAATACAAAGACATCTCATTTTATCTGAGACGAGGTTTTGTTAATGGGGTTCAAGCGCATGATGGCAGGCAAGCATCATTTAAAGATTGCCCCTTTCTGCCTTATGTCCTTGCTCTTTGCTTCTTTAGTGTTGCCGAGCGCCGCTTTCAGCCAGGTCATTAATCGGAAACTGCCCAAAGCGGGGTTTCCAGTACTCACACGGGTGACGAGCCTACAAGACCTGCCCTCCTCAAATGGCGTGCATCTGACTCCGGGGCTCGATCGCAATCCCAGACAGCAAGTAGAACGGTACGATCCAGGCGAGCCGGAATTAAAGGGCGGGCTCGTGAGATGGGAAGATCGCAAAATGCCCATTCTTATTTGGATTAGCCCGGGCTTGATGCTTGCCGATTGCCCCTTCAATGAAATTCAAGCAACGCGTGTTGATTATGTCACCGGGCTTTTGCAAGATCCCAATGGATTAGGTGAGCTCAAGGTTGCGCCTATGTGGACTCCGGAAGTAGGCGACCAGGTAGCAGCAGGCATCGAACAATGGCGAGAATTCGAAAACGAAGGTCTTTTTCGATTTGCGTTTACTGATGATCCGCACAACGCAAATGTCTGTGTCTTTTTCTGTGGGGCGTTTCGTGATTCAAGCGCACCAGGTGGTATCAATATTGGTGGCTTAACATCAGCGCAGGTTTATCCGCTTCAACAAGCATTATCGATGAAAATAAAACAGAAACCAGTAATCATCGAGCTGTCCACCCAAATCAATCATTCTCCGGAAAGAATGATTGGGGCTTCCGCTCACGAGTTCGGACACGCACTCGGAATTAAAGCGCACAGTCCATACAGAGAAGACATCATGTATGTAGACCGAGTCGTAAACGAACTTTCACCAGCAGACAAAGCAACGATAAGATGGCTCTACCGCCAAACACCACAATATGTGATGTAGCAATCGCTTGTCGCAGGCAAGATCGATCAAGGATTATCTCGGCTTGTCGTGACAAACCTTGACTGCTTCACCTTCGATGAGCCGAAAATTGATTACTCCGTCTGTTGTTCCATCAGCTGCATCGAGTCTTCGCAATATACCCATTGCATGGGAAGAATCAACTTTGTATACCTT
>CAJCIF010000030.1 GCA_903970355.1 Actinomycetota bacterium | reverse complement strand
TGTGTCTAAACATTTTTAGTTCCTATAGCGGAGCAGGAATTGCCACAATGGGTTCGATTGCCGTGGCGTGAAGGGTTACGGCTGACCAATTCATTATTGGTACGGGCATACTGAGGGTGAGCGTAGTACCGACGAGCACTTGCTGGCTGTTTACATTGTAGTTGAAGTCAATCATGCTTACGCTTGTAACCGGAAGCTGGAATTGAAAGCCATCAACGGTCTGACGCGCGGCACTTTCGGCATTATTTGAGCCCAATTGGTTAGCAGCGGCGCGGGCAGCATCTTCAACCAGCCTGTTATTAATCTGGTTCCCAATCACAACCGTGTAAAAGTCTACAGAGCAAAGCCCAATCGGAACGATAATCATCATTCCGGCCAGAACCTCGATCAGACTGGTACCCCTATTCGAGCGCAAAATTCCCATTCTCCAGAATTCTTCTGCCGTTAAACGTGTACGAAGCCGGAACACTCAAAGCTGGAACGCCTGGTATGAACGGAATCGGCAAAAGTGGTTTGATCTGGACTTTTGTGGTAACCGTTACATAAGTGAGAGGTGGTCCGCTTCCCTGGCTATCCGTGTAGTAGCCGAAATCCGATTGCGGATCACCTACGACTCCCGCGAACTGCCCAATTCCACTGGTTCGCCAGTCGTAACAAATTTGCACTAATGCTGCTTCAAGCTGCGATTTCGGCAATCTCGCCGCTTCTCGGAGCTCAAGATCGCTCAACATATAGGCGGCACAATAACCAACACCGGCAAAGATCAAGTCCAGCATCGGAAACACGCCGGCCAAAAGCAAGATAAAGAGCGCGGGGCCCATTTCGGCGATCGCCGAACCCCTCTTTCCTCTTAACCTAGCCTGAGCCCGCTGTTTCGCCATGAGTACCCTTTAAGCCTGCGTTGATACCGGCCTACTACCATTATCCTGTGATTGCCCCGAAAAAGTCTCAAGTATTTCATATCACCGTTCCGTGGAGGGGACGTGAAGTCGTTAATGCTCTCACGCCCTTTAGTCGCAGTTATGATATCGCTGGTAGTATCATTCGAGCGACCGCAATTACAAGTGTAGATTCTGTGCCATTAGCATAGCTCTGCGCCGTGAATCTTCCGTATGACCTTAGTAATCTAAATGTGTGGAACTTAAGCAAAAATCGCTCCATTAAACTCAGTTTCTTGGTCAATCACGGGTAAAACTCAAGAAGCTCCCTGTATAAATTCGCATATGGCTGTTGCAGATTCTCCCTCTCTGGTAATTCGTTATTCCGGATTAAAACTGCGCTTTGCCCTGATCATCGCGGCGATTACCGCACCCGTTTGGATTGGCTGGTCTTTCTATGTGTCGAGCTGGCTGGCTAAAGCCATCCTGGCCGGAGGTTTCCTGGGTTATATGGACCTCGTTTATTTGCTTTGCTTTTACGTCGGGCTGACCATTTTCGGCTTTGTTTTTCTGGCAGTAGCGCTGGATAACAGGATCGTTCTTACTCAGGATGGAGTAAGGATGCCAGTCTGTTATTTGTTTGAGATGAATTGGGACACGAAACGCGCCTGGGACGAATTGCAGTCACTTGAGTTCAAGGATGACGAAGTGCTCTTCAAGTTCAAAGACGGATTTACGAGATTCAACCTAAATGGATTGCATGCCGGAGACATGAAAGACCTCGTCATTGCAACAAGGACAAATTCGCCCAATACCCGCTGTTCATTCGATAAAAAAGCCATTGCTTCAGGCATTGCCGGTGTAAAGGCCGGACGTGACGACAAAACTTTTACGTCCGTATGGGAGGAAAATATCGCCATTCGATTTGGCACCACCGCTTTCGTACCGCTCGAAACGAAAACGACCTTGCAGAACGGAAGATTGACTATCGTAGGACAAGTTTCTTTCGGCGGACTATCCGCTATTTATCTCTGCAAAGATCCTTTTGGTGAAACGTTCATTCTCAAAGAAGCTGTAGTCCCGCTTAATGTTGATGAAAGCACTAAACAAAAAGCAATGGAATTGTTCCAGAGAGAAGCTGCCATATTGCAAGGCTTGAACAATCCGAACATTGCCCGAGTGTTCGATCACTTTGTTGAAAATGGGCGAGATTATATTGTCCTGGAACATGTTGAGGGACTGGATCTCAGACAATACGTAAAAGAGCTGGGCTCACAACCGGAACGCCTTGTTATGCGCTGGGGTCTTGAAACCGCAAACATTCTCTCCTACCTTCACAACCAGAATCCACCCATTATTCATCGCGATGTCACACCCGATAATTTGGTCTTGGATCGCACTGGGTCAATTAAACTAATCGATTTTGGAGCCGCCAATCTTTTCCTCGGCACAGCAACAGGAACGTTGGTCGGCAAACAATCTTATATTTCACCAGAACAATTTCGCGGTAAGGCAACCCCGCAAAGTGACATTTATTCTCTCGGATGCACGCTCTACTATCTGGCGGTCGGGAAAGATCCTGATGCTCTTTGCCAATCCCACTTGCCTGAAGAGTTAGGAACAAAAATGCCGAAACTGGATGAACTGATCGCTTCCTTGACGGCCCTTGAAGTAGAAGATCGGCTCGAAAATGCAGAACAAGTCGCACAACATTGCCAGAGCTATCTGACTGCCCTGGTAAGAGAAGAAGCATGACAGACAATCCAAATGTCGAAACCAAAGTGTTGGAAGACCAACCACACTTGAAAGTGGAAGAAGCGAAAAGCTCCCTCCCTGCTCAAGTCTTAGAAAACTGTCTTCCTGCCGTGGAAACGCAAGAACAAATTGATGCCAGAATCAAAAGAGAAGTAGAAGCAAAACAACTTGCCGAATATAGAGCCAAGGTTCAAGCGGTTGTGGATCAAGTGCAAGTGCTTACCATGCCCGTTGTCTATGTTGGAGCGGCTCTCGCTGCGGCATTTGTAGTTTTTGTCATGTTGGGCCTTTACATGGAAGATCCGGAAGTAAAACTCCATACTCAACAAACAATTATTCAAACCCACATCGGCAATCTGGATCACCTCATGGGTATGGCGCAGCTTCAGCATTTTTTGCCTTTGATACTAGTCTTAAGCGTCCTCACAACCGTAGTTTGCTATTTCCTTTTTGCAAAATCCAGGCCTCGCGAAATTGACTGGTCGGATAGCCATTTGTTCCTGGAGTATTCTGGTCCGCTCAGTTATGCAATTAAATGGGCGGCCGTAGAAAGTGTGGTGCAGACAAGACGTTGGGATCTGTTCAACGGTAAACAACCAAATTTTATTGTCAAAACTAAAGAGGGCGATTCGTTCACATTGAAACTTACAGATATTGCTCAAAAGCACGATGTACGGTCGTTCTTCACGCTGATCAAAACGAATGCACCATCTGCACAAATAACAGTCGATAGCGAATTCGCCAGTGATAATTCCTATACTGAATTATGGCTCAGATATTTTTCTTCACCTGCTGCAAGAGCAAAAACAGGGCAATTAGAAAAAGGAGCGCGTTTGGTGTCCGGCTTGTATGAGATCGATCACGTCATTGGTGGCGGCGGACAGGGCACTACCTATCTCTCCAAAATAAATCCGGCTCTGATTGGACGCAAGAAAACAAGCCAGGAAGAACACATTTTTGAACGTATCGTCACTCCCAGCATGGAAAAGTTAGCAAGCGTCCAACAAGTTGTTTTGAAAGAATACGTCCTGCCCGTTCATCGTGGCCAACTTACTGCTCAAAAAACGGCTGAAAAGCTAAAGGCAGAAGCTGAAATTTTGATGCGCCTAGATCATCCGCGCATCGTCAAACTAATGGACGCTTTTATAGAAGACTATCGTGGTTATCTTGTCTTAGATTACATTCCAGGCGAAAACCTCAAGGAAATGACGGAAAGGCTAGGCTGCCTGCCGGAGAAATTAGTAATTGACTGCGCCATTCAAACTTGTGAAATTCTCGAATACTTGCACGGCTTAGTACCACCAGTAGTGCATCGCGATATTGCTCCGGATAACCTTATGCTGCACGAAGATGGTTCGATTCGAATTGTCGATTTCAATGTTGCTCACCAGGTTGATAGTTCAGCCACAGCTACTGTAGTAGGCAAGCATGCATATATTGCAGCGGAACAATTTCGTGGCAAGCCCACTCCCCAGAGTGACATCTACTCTCTTGGTGGAACCATAAACTATCTGCTCACTGGACAGGAGCCCGAACCAATTACACGCTCGCATCCACGCATGCTCAATGCAAAAGTTTCTGAGAAGCTGGATGAGATCGTCGCTAATTGCACCTATCAAAAAGCGGAAGACCGATACAAGAACGCATCGGAATTGTTGAAAGCTCTCCGAGCCATTTAGAGCTTTTCGAGTGGCTCAGCGCCCTCACGAGCGCTGTATAGCTTTTTCTTTTGCCTGCCTAATTCCGCAATAAAGTGTTTTTGCCATCCGGCTTGTGAGATTTTTTCGGTGTTTTCAACCACAACACCATCCACCTTTTGCACTTCCAGCTCTCGCATAATCAATACGAAGGCTTTGGCAGAAGTAATGCTTCCTTCTATATGGTGACAAAGTGGAGTTCCTTCAAGCTCATGCTTATTGTCGGTCGCCCACTCTTTAATTTTCAAAAGCTGCAAAACATCTGTGATCGATGCAGTTCTATTCATGTCAAACGGGCCGGGTTCATTCGGCTTCGTTTCTTCAGCAGTACCGTCATCCGAGAAAAGCAGCGGTATTAATTTCGCCATTTGCAGACAGCCCCTTAAACTCCCCCAGCAATCTTCAGTTTATCTCAAGCAGACCGATCAAAACGAAAATGAAAACAAACACCAATGGGCACGTTCCCCAAAAGTTTGCGGTTTCATCCGCAACCTCGGTTAGGCCGTGCCCATTGGCGTACCAGATCTACGCTTATCGGCATTATGCCCTATTCCGATCCCCATCTTTCGGAGGAACGATTAAAACATCGGTGGATGTTTTCCAGCTACATCCGGCACCGTATCACCGGTTTGGATTAAGGCTTTGGCCAATATATAGGCTATCGGCCGAATTCTGAACTCACCGCTGAATGGGTGGCTATTAACGATAACCAGATAAAGGTTAAGGAGCAATGTAATGGTTACAAGCGATGTCATCACGACCTGGTAGCCGAACTTTTCAACACCAAAGAAATAGGTGAATCCAATTGTTGTAATGGCCCCTACTACAAGCACAACCCAGAGTGGAAGAGGAATGCCGCCATGAGCGGTAACCAGGCGCATTCGTCTGGCATCAACCATCTTCGTATAATTTTCGAGAAGCGTTCCGTACAGAGCTTGCTCCTTGGGGCTCACTGGCTGAGTGTTCTTTATGGCAGTCCAAAGCGCACTTCCGGCTTGTACCGTCTTAGGGCTAATGATGAAACTATCCATTCCTTGCCATTCTTCGTTCACCACGGCATCGCAGTAGTTTGTAAGCGCTTGTGAAATCTTTTCCCGCCGGTCTTTTGGAAATCCGTCCGCCATACGGTTTATGTCAAGTATTGCGTTTACCTCAGAGCCGATGTTGTGCTTTGCATCGGCGACGTCATTGGAAGCACTCACAACAACGAATCCGAGCACAACCGCATAAAGCGTGCCGAGAATCGACAGCATGTAACCAGCAACTTCATGGTGTGCCTGCAACTCATCCACTTTGAAAAAACGGCGCACAAGCACCAAACCAAATACAGAAAGAGCGGTTCCTCCCCCCAACAAAATAACGCCAAGCAAGATGGAACTCAATTGCACCTCCACTCAAAAGAATTCATGGTCCTTCCTTTGGCATTCCGATATTTAATTCCATTATTTTTTCTGCAGCTTGAAAAGCAATAGGAGATATTCGGGCACCGTTTTGAAGAGGTACGCTTGTTGATGCCACCAAAAAGATATTGAGTGAAAGCGTTAGAGCAACAAAGAGCGTCATAAGGATCTGAAACTTGAGACTTTCAACAGCAAAGAAGTAAGTGAAGACAATGGTGATGACACCACCGGCAATGATCACCATCCACAACAGTGGAGACATGCGGATGCGCGCCGAGAATAATCTCATGCGACGGTCATCAGCCATCTGCGTGTAGTTGTCCAATATGAGGCTATAGAAAGCCTGTTCCTGATTTGTGTGTGGCTCACATTTTTTTATTGAAAACCAGATATTAAGCATGCACTGCCAGGCTCGAGTGCTTATGCGACCTTGAGGCATAGCCGGCCATTCGTCATCAACAACAGCTTTGCAATATTCAATGCAGGCAGTTCTCACTTCTTCTGCATTTGCTTTCGGAAAAACGGAAGCATAGCGCTCAATGTTTAGTACGGAATTGGCCTCCGTTGCAATATCGACACGAATCGCCTGTGCATCGCTTGAGGCGTTAACAACGACGAAACCGAGCACTACAGCGTAAAGTGTGCCCATGATGGAAAGAAGATTGCCGCCGACCTGATGATGCGCGGCAAAGTGCTGAACATCAACAAATTTGCGCACCAGCAAAAGACCGGCTACTGAAAGTGCCATTCCCCCACCAATTATGGTGAAAGCTAACAGTATTGAATCTAGTGAAAGGTTCACGCCAGAGCCATCCTTATGAACCCGGTCAGTATTACACAGTATGTCGCTAAAATTAAATTGAATCCGAAAGCACGCCAAACGCAGTATCCGTTGCGCTTATTGCATTGCTGAAAAAATGTTCCTCTTTGAGAGCGACCATTCCGCTTGACTAAAAGGCGTTGTCGAGCTAACTTAGTGATCTGGGCGGACGCGTCCGTCCAGGACCGGAAACTCACTATCAGAGAGCTTTAGCCATGCAAACCGCAGAAACTGCGGCAGTCACCGAACTGCCGACTGCCAGTAAAAGAAATGAAATGATTCTTGCCGTTGCGACGAAAATTTTCGCGCGCCGAGGATATCGAAATACGGATGTACAAGAAATTGCTGACGAACTTGGTATTGGTAAGGGCACCATATATAGGGCGTTTGGCACCAAAGAAGAGTTATTTCTCGCCACTGTTGACAATGGCATGAAAAAACTCTCTGAAAGAGTACAAAAGGTCAAAGAAGAGAATTGTGACTCATCCGATCACATGCGTTTGTCAATTTTGACTTTCCTCAGATTCTTCGATGAGAATCCCGATTTGATCGAACTTCTTATGCAAGAACGTTCTGAGTTCAAACATAGAGATACTCATTCTTATGCGCGTCATTGGGAAATCAATTTGCCTATTTGGACAGACCGATGCCGTGATGCCATGGGTGATGGTAGATTGCGAGATCTGCCTGTGGAAGGGCTTCTCGAAGTTTATAGCGGCTTGTGCTACGGCGCTATTTTCATTCAACACTTCTCCAAAAAGCATGTTGATATTGAAGCAAGAGCAGAGCTGATGGCGGATATCATCCAAAACGGTGTCTTATCGGAACAAGAGAGAGCACGCATTAACGCTCAGAGAGTCAGGTAGTTCAACAATGTCAAGTTCAACGGAAGCGGGTAACCGAGCAGGTTTGCGCGGGGAAGAGCCTGATGTCATCCAGGAAATAAATGAGCAAACAAAGTTGGCTCGAAAACGAACTACAGTTTTCTTGCGCTTGGGAATGTTCTTTCTTGCGGCTGCCGTCGGTGGTTTCTTTTGGTGGCAATGGGCTTCTAGCCGAGAAGAAACGGACGATGCATATGTAGATGCACATATAAGCAATATCAGCGCCAAGATTTCCGGCAACATCCAACACGTTTTCGTTGAAGACAACCAACTGGTAAAAGCAGGGCAGGTTCTTGTTGATCTTGATCCAAGCGATTACGAAGTAAAGGTAGACCAGAATATTGCCGCTCTGGAAGAAGCCCAGCATGTAGCAGAAGCCACTCATTCCAAAATTGGCCAAAGCTCTCTAAGTGCAAAGGGTCAAACCACACAAGCCTCAGGCGATCTCTCCTCGACTGAAGCTCAAATAGAATCTGCTCAGGCCCGCATTTCGCAAGCAGAAGCAGAAACTCGTCAAACAAGATCGCGGATTGTCCAACAAGAAGCGCAAGTGAAATTCGACCTGGCTGATTACGATCGTTATAGACTCGTCTATCAAGATCGTGTCATCACAAAGCAACAGTTTGACAAAGCAAAAACGACATACGATATCGCGGTTGCTCAGTTAGCAGGAATGCAGCACGACCTTTCCGCAGCGCAAGAAAAGGAGCGCCAGGCAAAAGCATCACTCAAAGATGCACAAGCAAAATTGACGCACTCGCAGGGTGGGGTCACTTCTGCACTAGCAATGGGCCGCCAGGAAAATATCGACAAAGAAAGCTACCAGGGCGATCTTTGTGCAGTTAAAAAAGCGGCCGCCGATCTCAAGCAATCCCGCTTGCAACTTTCATACACCAAAATTGTCTCACCAGTTTCCGGGCGCATCGGTCGTAAATCTGCAGAGGTTGGGCAGCGCATCGAAGCCGGTCAGCTTCTTCTGGCAATTGTTCAGGAAAACCCCTGGATAACAGCCAATTTCAAAGAAACGCAAGTTGGCAAAATGCATCGCGGTATGCCGGTTGAAATTGTGATCGATACTTTTCCCGGTCGCAAATTCTCAGGTCGAATTGACAGCGTTGCCCCAGCTTCCGGTGCTAAATTCAGCATGCTGCCACCGGACAATGCTACCGGCAATTTCACAAAAGTCGTGCAAAGAGTGCCTGTAAAAATAGTTTTCGACAAGGAAAGCCTGGAACCGGTAAAAGACTTGCTTGCACCAGGCATGTCTTGCGTCACTACGGTTTTATTCAAAAAGTAAATGGCCACATCTTATCAATCCGCTCTTGAAGCCAAAGTTAAAGCAGAAGGCGAAATTGTTCGCTGGCTCATTACTGTAGCCGTGTCAATCGGAGCGCTGCTTGAAGTTATCGACACGAGCATTGTCAATGTCGCTCTACCTTATATACGGGGAAATCTAGGCGCTACCCTGAGTGAAATTGGCTGGGTGATTACAGGTTACTCAATGGCTAATGCCGTTATGATTCCACTAACCGCGTGGCTGGGAGATGTCTTTGGTCGCAAAAACTATTTTCTGTTTTCGCTTGTCGGGTTTACCGTAGCATCGGTAGCCTGCGCCATTGCACCGAGTTTGCCGGCAATTGTGTTCGCCCGCATTGCACAGGGACTTTTCGGCGGTGGGTTACTTGCTAAAGCACAATCGATTTTGTTTGAAACCTTTCCCCGTGAAAGGCAGGGCATGGCTCAAGCTGTTTTTGGCGTCTGTGTCATTGTAGGACCGATCATCGGACCAACCATCGGTGGCTACTTAACAGATGTCCTTGATTGGCGCTGGATATTTTTCGTCAACGTTCCTGTAGGCATTCTTGCTTTCATGATGTGCTGGATGTTTTTGCCGGAAGATGGTGAACGCAAAGTCTCTCCAATTGATTGGATGGGCATCATTCTTCTCACCGTCGGCATTTCGTCTTTGCAATACGTATTGGAAAAGGGGCAGGACGATGATTGGTTTTCCTCGACAGCTATAGTTTGGCTTTCGATTGTCGCTGCCATCAGTCTCATTGTTTTCGTTGCCCACGAACTAACGATCAAACATCCGGCGGTCGAACTCCATGTTCTGAAGAGACGCTCCGTTGCAGGGGGCGTTCTGTATTCCCTGGTGCTCGGTATGGGTCTTTATGGAATTGGCTTTGTGGTACCAAACTTCGCCCAAACAATGTTAGGTTATACGGCCATGAAAACAGGTATGTTGTTGATTCCAGGCGGGCTTGCCACCGGATTAATGATGCCTGTAATCGGACAAATTGGACAAAAGATAGATGCTCGTTGGGCTGTTGCGATCGGCGCTCTCATCACTGCCTGTTCCATGTTTATGCTTCAAGGCGCCACTCTTGATACGGGTTGGGATCAGTTTTTCTGGCCATTAATTATGCGCGGCGCAGCTACCGCTCTTATGTACATGCCTCTTACACTTGCTTCGATCGGAGATTGCCTTCCGTCTGAAATATCGAGCGCAACAGGCTTTATGAGCCTTTCACGACAAATGGGTGGCAGTATTGGCATTGCCTTATTAACAACAATTTTGGCTCGCCGAAATGATTTTCATCGCGTTGTCCTCGATGAAAAATTACATCTCTACTCACCACCAGTACTCGACCGCATGCAGCAATTCGGAAGTATGCTGCATCACATGGGCGCGTCATCAATTGATGCAGCTCGCGGTTCATATGGATTGCTTGAGGCAAGTCTTATACAACAATCGCTTCTTTTGTCATACGAAGATCTTTTTTGGCTGGTGGCGATGCTTTTCATCGTGAGCATACCAACCGTCTTCTTATTGGCAAAAGGAACAGTAGGTAAAAAGGGGACCGCAGCCGCAGCACACTAACGGCTGATATATAAATATGCACGCACAGAACATCAACACAAAGAAAAAACAACTCGCAGGAGCTACAGCAGCGGCCATTCTGTTTGCCAATTTCATGCCGCCCGTTTTTGCAGAACCGGCAGCCGACAATAAGCTATTAGCTGCAGCTGCTCCGGCCGCTCCGGCAACAGACCCGAATGAATCGCTGGAAGTTATCGACTTACCCAAACCCGACCTGAAGGCTCTTATCACCATTGATGAATCGATGAATCCTTATGAATTGGAAGCCGGTTCGTCCCATACTATGAGACTGCGAGAAGCATTGCAGACTG
>CAJCIF010000029.1 GCA_903970355.1 Actinomycetota bacterium | reverse complement strand
GGCGTCATAGACTCATGTTCGAATGAATTTAGATCTTCTTTTGGATAGGCGACACGAAAATAGCCAGAACCATATGCGTTTGCAAATGTATGCGGCGCCAACTTGTTCGTTGACATAGAAGCTTCTTTCAACAAAATATATTTGGCTTCGCTTGTACTTTGTAGTTGCCTGCATCCAATTGGCGTCTCCCACAATGTGCTTTCTTCAATTTTTGGATTGGCAAAAAATCGCTTCTGTAGAAATTTAGATGCAGCACCATTCTCGATCTTCACGACCGGAAAACCAGCTTGTTCAACCCAGCCGTGCATAAGTGTCGAAATCGGCTTTTGTGAAACTAGGCCGATGGCGTCCCAGAGATCTTTTGTCTTTGCATTCGAGAATTTATGAGCGTCGATGTATTTAGCCACACCTTTTTGGAAAGACTCTTCCCCGACATATTCTTCGAGCATTCGAATGATTGAGGCGCCTTTGGAATAGGTTATGTCATCAAACATTTGCAGTGCTTCAACAGGATCCTTTACATCAGCATGAATAGCGCGAGAGGATTTGAGCGCATCAGTAGACATAGATTCGTCGCGAGCTTCAGCAAGTTGATCCCAGGACCGCCATTCCGGCTTGAGATAATCTTCACCCTTGTGTGACATCCAGGTGGCGAACGCTTCGTTCAACCAGAGATCGTCCCACCAAACCATGGTAACTAAATCACCAAACCAGAGGTGTGCCATTTCATGTGCAATAACACCCGTGATGCTCATTTGTGATTGCAAGCTGTCTTTTGATTCGTCAAACAACAAGGCGTTTTCGCGAAAGCTTATGGCACCAAGGTTTTCCATAGCCCCCGCTTCGAAATCCGGTATGGCAATCAAATCAAGTTTCTTGCCCATATAATCAGTGCCAAAATATTTCTGGTAATACGGCAGCAGTTTTCCGGCAACATCGCGAGCATAATTTCCCAATTCAGGTTTATGACCTACGCTAAACACCCTTACAGGCACGCCGTCACTATCGACTATTACTTCCGTAGACAGGAAGGGACCGATGAATAACGCAAGCAAGTAGGTAGACATTTTTGGAGTCGTCTCGAATTCGACATGCTTTGTCTCACCAAGCTCCTTAACCGACGAAACCGGCGCATTTGATATAGCTACGGATTCTTTTTCGATATCAGCGCTCAATTTAAAAGTAGCTTTAAATGCCGGCTCATCAAAGCAAGGAAACATTCGCCTTGCATCCGTAGGTTCAAATTGAGTTACGGCGAGAAAGCAATCTTTTCCTTTATCAGTCTTGGCTTTTGCTTTATAAAGACCGCGCAACTGTTCGTTGAATTTGCCTGTATAAGCTAAATCCAGAGAATAATTCCCTTTACTCAATTCTTGGGCGGCGATAAATTTTATGCGCTCCCTCTGTTTGTCAATTACCTTCCGGATGCGGATATGCGACCCTGAACCGTCTGTTTTGTGCAATTCAGCGAAAGTAATATCTAAATCCAGCGAATTAAGTACTATTTCCTTTTGGGGAGAGCTGATTGTAATCCAAACAGTCTCTTTGCCGACAAAAACAGAAGACACCATATTTGGTGCGATTCTCAAATCGTAATGTATCGGCGTTATTGCCGGTGACAAGCGATAATCGTCGGCCAGAGCTTTCGGTTGCGAAGCAACGAGCAGAAAAGCAGCCAGGGCAAATAAGATTCGCCCAGCGCGAAGATTCAATCTAAAGGTCATTCGTTGGGTAGGTTCCAAAAGTCATACAAGCATGCGGTTGCGCCGGACATTTTCAAAAATTTCTCGAAGAGCGCCTTCATGTCCTTCCCTTTATAGAAGTCCTCTTCTTGAAATCCAGTGAGGCGAGTTTCGTAAGAGTATGAGCGACCAAGGAGCATCGGCTTTCCGTTGCCATCAAACACTTTTGAAGAAGTCATTCGTTTTACCAATACATCGGACTGCGGAATGAAGTAGCTGATTTCTTCGCCAGTTTCCACACCTACTATTTTGCCTGTCGCCTTATCAGTTCTGAGTTCAGTGACGATACTGCGTTTTACAAATCTCTTTTCGCTCACTTCAATTGGTTCACAGACACGCACGATCTGAACAATTGAAACATCGCCTGCATCAATGTTTTCACTGTAAGGCACGGGATCATATTGCCAGATTCCACCGCCTTTATCTTTCTGCATGCCCCAACGACCTTCAGAGCGTGCAATTTGTGTTCGGACGGTATTGTCCGTTGAACCATCGGCATAGTTATAGCGATAGAAGTTGGTCTGTTGTTCCTTGTGCCAGACGCCACCTAACCAGGAGGGTATGCGATACCAGGTGTTGCCGGTTTCGCCCTTGCCCGGCAATGAATCTTTGCTAAATGTATTGCCTGGTTTAAGGTTGTCTTCTACGGGCTGAACGCTGTCGGCATGCTCAACTTCACCAACCAGGAGACGCGCATTTACTTGCGGCTGGGCCGCAAAGAATATGAGCAGGAACAACGCTGTGAGCAGTACTCGCACGATTTGTCCGCCGTTCGTAGGGGGGAGACGAACATATAAATGATATCCGATCAGTTCGCCTGGCGTAGTCTTTGAAACCACAGCATCAGTATCGGTAGCTGGAACATGCCAGAAGAGAGAAGGCATGCGGTGAGTGTGCTGGAGTGCGGAAAATGTTTAGCCAAATTCCACTACTTT
>CAJCIF010000028.1 GCA_903970355.1 Actinomycetota bacterium | reverse complement strand
TCTTCCTCATAGTTGATGGCTTCACCCGCTTCCAGGCATTGTCGGTAATGTGTAATGACATGATCGCAAAGCTCAGGTGTCACTTCCTCGACATAACGACCCACCAATTCTGAAGCTGACTTACCAAGCACTATTTGATTGGCGGCATTTGCACCAACAAATTTGAATCGATGGTCGTCGGTCACATCTAAGAGGAATATGCAGTCCGAAGAGTGATCAAATACTTGCCGAAAGCGAAGCTCGCTTTCCTGGAGTGCTCGAACAGTGCGTCTCCGGTCGGTGACATCCAACATGTAACCTGCCCAGAGTACCGAACCATCAGACTCCACTTCGGGTATTGAATTGCCTTCAACCCAAATCTCACCTTTTCTCGGATGCATAAGCCGAAATTCACTGTGCCACGGCAAAAGCGTCCTTTTCGATTCTGCTACGGATTTTTGAACGCGAGGAAGATCATCAGGATGAATGAGTTTCCAGCAAACCATTGCATCTTTCGCTAAAATTTCCGGTCCAACACCAAACAGCTCTTCTATCTTTGCCGATGAATAGGGGAGGGTAATTGTGCCATCATTGCCCTCGCGATAGGTATAAATAGCCCCGGGACCACTGGCCGCCACTTTTTCCAGACGCGACTCGACATTGGCTCGTCCTTTCGCTAAATCTTCTTCCTTAGCGAAAGCATCAGTTTGCTCAGAGGTGTTTATAACTTGATCGAGCACGATCTTCCTGCCCTTGTAATCATCCGGTGCGTGGTTGACGAGGCATGAGTTTCTTTAAGAGAAGTATATCGCACAAATATAGGTAATTGAATCAGCGAAATTTTGTCGCTTTTTCTTTGTCGAGGGCGCCGGTAACAATGTCTGCCACCTTTCGAGCCACAAGCGCATGACCACGTTTCGAAAAGTGAAACTCCAAGAAGTCATCGCGCATTTGCGCGTCAGCTTTAAACGGTTTGGTGAGGTCAAGATATTGAGCGCCAATCACCTTAGCGAAAGGCTCAAAAATGACGTATTGCGCGGCCAGAACGGGGTCATTAACCCAATTTGGAAAAGTCATAACGCACAAATTAGTATGTTGCACGTGTGCTTCAGCAGCAAGTTCTTGCAGCACAGAACAAGTCACTAAGAGCGCATCTTGTTTTGGGTAGTTGATTGTTGCAGGCAAATTCTGCTTTTGTTTTGAAGCGGACAGTTTCATTAAAAACAAACGCAATTTGCGATACCGTGATTCATTCAGGGTTAGTGACATGTTCATTTGACTGAAAGCACCGTAAATCCTACTGTTGTTCCGCAGAAAATCCAATACCGGATTTGGTGCAAGCTTGTCTGCGTTCGCTAGCAGAATGGCATCATCTTGCTTTAATATCTGGTTCTTGTCCACGTAGAAATAAGGGCGTGGTTCAGCCGTAGGGCGGTTGATCGGCTCAAGAGAATTTTCGGTTGAATCACCGCGGTTATACAGCAAAAAGACAATGTCGGGATTGTAGCGCGTCACATCTTGTCGATACTGAAGAAGTTCTTGACCATTGGAATACCCCGAGCAACCGAAATTAATTACTTCGAAGTTGGAAATCAGTTTACCGTCGTGCGAATAGTGGCGCGTGGAGAGCTCTTCGTTCAGAATGCGTTCTGCCACTTTGCCGAATGTTTCATTCAAATCTACTTGCAGACCTTCCGTTGCAGAATCTCCCAAAAAAGCAATTCTGTACGTACCGTTTGGCTTGGCAAATTGGTGTTCTGTGTCGCGCAGTCCGCAAGAACTAAGGTAGTTATCTGAATAACCTTCCAGTCGCCAGGTGACCTGTTTGTTGGGTATGTGCGCTGTGCCGAATTTGGAATCCGGTTGCAGAAATTCCTGTCCGCCCACACCACACAACCGGAAAAAGACTTCCAGAAAAACGATTGCGAAAAGACAGGCCGCAATGGTTTCAAAAACGATTCGCAGTCGGCTGCGGGGGCGCTCTTTAAAGAGATCAATCACCTCCGGTTCGTGCAATATTCCAGATTTAGCAGCGGTAGGCATTTCTCACTCTCTAAAACTGGAAGTAAATAAAGGGTGCAATCTTGCCGGGCGCAAATCCAACTGTCGCGATTGCGACCGTGGCATAGGCAACTGTGCGTACATGCATTGACGAATCCCACCAGACCAGAAACTGGCGCATTGGCAATTTGAGGTCGACTTCGTGTTTGTCCAACCAGGCACGTACTGCAAGAAAAGCTACATAAACAGAAAGACAAGCCGGGAAAGTAGATTGCAAAAAGAGTGTTGTCAGTTCGCCAGGCGGAGCAAAACTTAGCGAGCGCTCAAGCATGTGAGCAGTATCGCCAAGATTGGCCGCTCTAAAAATTGTGCCGGCTATGAAAAGGAAAAGCATAGTGACGCAGACGCCGCTGTAGTGCCAAACCTTGCTTTCTCGCAGTTTCGCTAAAAGGGGTTTGGTCGAAACAAAGTCATGCCAGTCTTTCGAAAAGACCAGCCCAGCGCCGTGAAAAGCGCCCCACAAAACATAGTGCCAGGCTGCACCATGCCACAAACCACCAATCGTCATGGTGAGCATGACGTTGCGACGCACCATATTTGGTGTGCCACGCGATCCACCTAAAGGTATAAAGAGATAGTCTCGCAGCCAGGTGGAAAGCGACATATGCCAGCGCCGCCAGAACTCTGTGAGGTTGGCGGATATGAAAGGCCAATCAAAGTTTTCCGGCACCTTGTAACCGAGTAGCAGTGCTGAACCCCTGCCGATGTCGGTGTATCCAGAGAAATCAAAGAAAATTTGAAATTGAAATCCAGCCATAGCCAGCCAGGCATCTACCATTCCCAACTGACCAATATGAGTGAATCCATGTGTTACAAGAATGCCGAGATTGTCTCCCAACACAACTTTCTTGAATAATCCTTGCAGTATGAGAAAAATGCCAGTGCGAAACTCAACGCTATTGAATCCGAGGCGATGGTCCAACTGATGCATGAAGTCCTGAAAACGCTTAATAGGACCGGCAATCTGGGAAGGAAAGAAGGCCGCGAAAAGGGCGAAGTCAAAGAAGTTTTTGACCGGTTTACTCCCTCTGTAGACATCAACAATGTAATGAATAAATTCGAAGGTGAAAAAGGAAATACCGAGAGGAAGGATCACATTCAGTTCTGGAAATTTAACAGTGAGCAAAGCTTCGGAGCGAGCCGCTGCGCCTAACCAGTGAGTGGATTGCAGCACTGAATCAATCAAAAAATTCGCATATTTAAAAAAGCACAGCGCTCCGATATTGAAAACAAGACCAAGCTGTAAAAGTTTCTTTCGCTCATTTTGTCGCTCGGATATCGCCAGGCCTAAAGCAAAGTTCACGGATGTTAGCGCGAGAATCAAAAGCCCATAGGCAGGCATCCAATTCATGTAGAAGATATAGCTGGCAGCCAGAAGCAGGGGTCTGCGAAAGCGCTCCGGCAGCGCCCAGTGAAGCGCTACTACAAGGGGCAAAAAGACCAGATAGGTGAAGCTATTGAAAAGCATTGGCAACAGAAATCAAGAGCCCAGATGATAACACGCTGGGCTCCTGAAAACCTTTTACCGTTCACATCTTCTAGGTTTGCAGCTTGTGTTCCGCTGGTACTAGCGTGATTGTTTGAAACAGAAATTGATAGCGTTCGGTTATCTCTATTTCTTCCGGTGTCAAATTTGGACCCTTGTCTGTTTGAACATTGTCTGTTCGATCGCACGTTTCTCGAGCGAGACGAAAGATGGAGACGGCTTCTTGAATGCCTTTGGTAAGGCAGGCATCATGAAGTGCTTTGTCAAGATCATTGTCGGAGAAACGCAAAGGGCAGAGTCTGTGTGTTTTTATAGCGAGATCGATTATTTCGTTCCGGCATGAATCGACGTTCTGATTTTGCAGTTTTTCCGTGATGGTACTTAGAATCTGGAACAACTGTCCATCAAGATTCCATCTGTTGGTTAGCATACCCGGACCTCCCATTAGTGAATATCGCGGCTTTCGCCCGCTTCTGACTCATCTAGACGGCCGCGCAGGCTAATTGGTGGCAGGTAATAACGAACAAATTCACTTTTCCACCAGGTGCCGTCCTTGGAAAGCTCACTGGGCTCAGTAAACGTGTATTTATAAAGTTCAGCTCGCATGTATTTAGGCGGGCTCTGCGGAAACGGATTGGTCTTTAACAGTTGTAAGACCTCGGGCGAACCTTGTAAAAGTCGAAACATAAGGTTGGCAAACCAGGGGTTGGTTTCATAGTCCCCGAGCGCCGCAAACCACATCTGCCAATCTAGACGCGGTTGATAAGGTGCTACTATCGGCGGTGCGCGGTTGAGTTCACCTGGTTTGAAGATAAATTCGTAGTTCTGCCAGTGCTCGCCGTCATTTGAGCCTTCGACGATGATTTCATTCCGTTCAGTTGTCATAACAGCAAACAGCCCGTAGGTGTTCACAAAGTAAAAGCTGGTCAGACCGCGCATGAATGAAAGTGCCAAGGGCGGCAGGCTGTGATATCCGATTAGATGGCCGGCAGTGAGAGCTGCAATTAGTGTTGTTGCAGCGTATATCGTTACTCTTCGCCAAATTGATGCAAAAGACAAACCGGTTGAAATGCGCTCCCGCGCTACCCTATATGGCAGTGAAAGGGATCCAGGTAATATGCGTACGAGAATGCGATCATCCAGAAGAGTGAGCGAAAGTGCGATCGTAAGCAGGTTGAAGAAGGCATAGTTGCCGGTCACCATAATAAGCAATTGAAAGCCGATGAAAGCAGAAGCGGCAAAGATGCGCCCCCACCTGCCTAAAAATATAGCAAACGGTGCCAACAACTCAACGCCGAACATGATCATGCAACAAAAGTGATTGAAAGTTGGTGAAAAGTGCGCGGCGAAATAGGCGGCGGGCGTGGGCAGCGGCTGAGTGTAATAGTGATAGTCGAGTGCTGAAAGAGCAAGCCAAGTAGGATCGCCGCTCAGTATTTTGACGATACCGGATTGAAGCATCAATTTGAAAATGAGAAAGCGCAACAGCCATATGACCATGTGCGAAGGCGCAAAGTTTTTTACCTTTCCGCCAATCCAGGGTTCAAGAACACACCAGGGAGAAAGGAATATTGCCAGAAATCCTGCTTCGACAAGAAGTATGTCCCACTGAAAACA
Organism: Actinomycetota bacterium; assembly: GCA_903970355.1. Lineage (GTDB taxonomy): Bacteria > Cyanobacteriota > Vampirovibrionia > Obscuribacterales > Obscuribacteraceae > CAJCIF01. Next base: position 1,600 of record CAJCIF010000028.1, on the reverse strand, counting down.
AAGGAAGTCTTGCCCGACAGTTATCACTGAAAGGTACAGAAACCACAAACAGAGGAGACTGGGACCAACGAGAACACCTGCCACTACCAGCAGTGACAATAAGCAGCCAAACCAACATATGCCTTGCAGAAAGAGATCGCTGTGGTTCAGCCAGAAGACGGTAGGGAAGAGCCAGAGGTGCTCAATACCGAATTGGCTCCCCAGTGAATCCAACATAATGCCGGCCGGCAAAATACCGCGTTCACCTATCAGGCCAACAATCTGGCAAGCCACAGATTGAAATGCAAACAGGTAAATAAGGCCCAAGCAGCGTGTGAATAGCCAGGACGTTAGCTGAAAGCGGAGCTTAGTCATAATGTTCGAGTCTTACTTAAAGCTCTGATTGTAACCTTCTGATTCCGCCAACTCAGCTTGTCAACCGGCAGAAAAGCGGTTTGCGACGCGCCTCAATTGAATTGTGAACGAAAACTAGGAATATTCCTGTTGTAGCTAACACTGCTCAAACTTAGTATCTTATATATTTGATGCTCTCGATCACTTGAGGAATTTGACTTATGGCAATGGGCGGCAAAGCCGGTGAATCATTCACGGAGATTAACGTTACCCCGTTAACCGACGTGTTTTTGGTCTTACTGGTCATCATGATTCTAATTGCGCCTCTGGTTAATCAAACTGTTCTAAAAGTTGATCCGCCGTCACAAGGCGCTGCTAAGCCCTCTGATCCCGACAAGGGGCCAAAGATTGATGTGCAAGTTACAGACACACAACAAATAAGAATCAATGGCACGATCGTTAATCCAACCACCGATGATATAGCGAAGGCCATTACTGCCGAACAACAAAAAGCCGGCAAGGAAGACATTCCCCTCAATCTTCAATCCGATCCTGATGCACTGCAAAAGAATGTTGTTGCTGTTATGGACGCGGCAGCCGGTTGCAAAATTAAGCAATTGCGAGTGCTGCCGATCAAACCGACTAAGTAACGGACGCGATCGATTCGAAGTGCCCAGCCTTTTCCAGCTCAGCCTTTGTGACTGGCACGACTCCTTCTTTGTAGAATTCGAGCGTGCCTGCTAAAACTGCCAGTTGTGCTGCAATTGTTATCGTGTGGCCTTCAATCAATGCAGCGCAAAGAGCGGCCATGCTCTGATCGCCACAACCAGTCTGGTCTCGTATCGGACCGGGCGCAATTTTGGGAATCTCAATCAAAACCTCGCTGTTTTCATTGACGAGCAATGCCCCTTGTTCCCCAAGAGTGATCAAGACATTGGCTATGCCGAAAGAACGCAGTCTGTGTGCCGCTTGCAACGCATCTCCGGCACTTTTTACCGGTATGCCAGTGAGCATTGTTGCTTCGTGTTCGTTTGGTTTGATCAAATGAACTTTTTGCTGAAGCAGTTCATTGTAATCAGCTCCTTTCAGCATGCCGCCTGGATCCAACATCACTTTCAGTCCGTTGGCATGGGCCTGTTTGACCGATTCCAAAGCTGTTGCAACAGGCAATTCGAGAGACAAAACAACGAATCCGTCATTCTCTTTTGCTGCTTCAAAGAGTGGCTTTGCTGCCTGTATATCAGTGGGTAAAAAATCATCGTTTATG
>CAJCIF010000027.1 GCA_903970355.1 Actinomycetota bacterium | reverse complement strand
TGGCACAACAATCATCATGCCTTTCCTGGGGCTGCAAGGGCGGGATTTCGTTGGTTTGAACTCGACATAAGCTGGTTGACGATCAGATTGTTGGAGAAGCTGAAGTTAGCTTCGCGTGTGAATAGCAGAATCAACTTCGCCGACCCAATTGATATGAACGAGAAAGAACTGCTTGTACCAATGGCCGAAGCTGCATAGCGCCCGGAACCATTCTAAGAAACCCGAGGTCTACGGAAACATTACTTAGTAGGCATAAGGATGGTGATGATGCGGAGCAGCACCATTCAAAAGTGATGTTCGTCTCCGATGAAATAACCATCTGGCCGTTCGTGCGTTGCCGCGTATCTAACTCTTTCATCTGGGTCTTCTGATGCAAGTCGCATACGAAGATCATCACTTACAACAGGATTCCAGGCGACCTCTTTTCTAACGGACCAGTCTTTATCCTGTGCAAGCACGGAAAGCACTTCAGGCGGTGTTGCCGAATTATGGGCGACAGCCTCTCTGGTAAGGTATAAGTTTGATTTTGCTAGTGCAGTAAGTGTTTCTGCTGGTGTGGATGGATTCTTAGCGACATTGAATCTCACATACGGAGAAGCAAAGAATGAGAGGTCTGAAAGCGTATTACCTGGTGTGTGCGGATTTTGTGCCACCATATATTTGGTTTCCCAGTGTTCATCTTGAGCTAACCTGGCGAGTGCATCCGGTGGGGTAGTACGGTTTCCTGCAACCAGAACTCTAACAACATAGTCAGGATCACCAGATAGTTGTTCCAGCGTTTGAGGGCTTGCATCACCAGGGATAAGTGCCGCAAATCTTCTAGCCGCAGTATTTTCACTATTGGCATAAAGTTCGGCAAGATCGCCTGTGAGAATCAGGTCCTTTGGAGAGGCGCCTGATTTGTAATCCATAAATACCTGCTCTCGCACCGGACCTAAGGGATTGTGGAAGTCAATATTATTCTCAAGACCGGGTTTGATATCGTAGATGGAGCTGTACGGCGAGCTGTAAGCCGATAACCGTAGATTTTCTCCTACAGGATCGAATGACGAAAATGGCTCTCTTGTGATGTCCATGACAAGCACAATAAACCGAGTGCGTGTCAAACTTGTTACTGACTGGTGTCAGATTTGTTTTTCTCGCGTTCCTCACGCAGAACTTTCAATATGCTCAGCAGGTTTTCGTTTTCTGGAAACTTTGGCTTAAGGTAGTGAAAGTTGACAAACTGCCAACGGTCATTCTTGTATCTCAACTCTGGCACAACTACTGGTTCGGAGGACTTCTTGCCCAGATTGGTCCCATAAATTTCTGCCAAATACGTATCTGCTTTAGGAATAATCTTGCCCACTACATAACCTTCATATGGAACTGAATTGGTGGCAAGAAATGGATCCATATCCAATCCCACTATTTCGCCTGTGACTTTGGACTGGGCGTCGTAATCCTTTACCAATTGCCGGAGAAGCTCCGGATCGAATGCGCTGCTTCTTCTTTGGATAGCCTCTTCGGGCGAGTGTTCTTCTTTTGCTTTTGCCGACGGCGCGTTATACCAGGCATAAAAAGTTCGCACGAAACTGCGACACGAATCTTCCATTCCCGCGTCTTTTGCTACTGCCCCAAGCATGCTTGAGCTAGCAATGAGAGCAATAATGCAGTAACCGAGCGCTTTCCACCAATATTTCATCAATCAGCACCATAACGACTGCGCCAGTATAGCGCATGCTTTTCGCGGAAATCCTTTATGAAGGTTTCACCGGAATTGACTTACCGTTTCGTTCAGTGTTCTACAATTTACACGAGTTTGTAAAACCATGATGAGGAAGCCATGATGTCCCGGTCGAATCTTCTTAAAACCGTTGCTGTGCTTTTGTTCGGGCTATTGATTTCCGTCACGGCGAGGGCTGCTGAGCCTGTCCCGAAAAGGACATTGCTGGCACTCTCAAAAGCGGATCACACACTTTCGGTTGTTGACCCGGCAACTCTGAAAATCATCTCCCATGCGCCGGTCGGTCCTGATCCGCATGAAGTAATTGCATCATCAGACGGCGCCACGGCTTATGTCTCAAATACTGGCAGCGGTCGATTCCACGAGATCAATGTCATTGACCTTAACACAACGAAGGCATTGCCAAATATCGACACTGGAGCTTTATTGGGTCCACATGGATTAACATTTGTTGGAGGCAAATTATGGTTCACTGCAGAAGGTGCCAAAGCCGTCGGACGATACGATCCCGCTACCTCAAAGTTTGACTGGATCATGGGCACGGGGCAAAACCGGACGCACATGATTTATGTCACGCCGGATGAAAAGCATGTCTATACAACGAACGTCGCCTCATCAACAGTGAGTATTTTTGATTATGTAACGGTACCACCCACGGTGACACCCAGGGGCACGATTCCACCTGGAGCTAAGCCTCATGATGAATGGCTTCAGACCGTAATTAACGTCGGAAAGGGTGCTGAAGGTTTCGATGTTTCTCCCGATGGGCGAGAACTTTGGACAGCCAGCGCGCAAGACGGACTGCTATCCGTCATCGATATTCCAAGCAGGAAAATGACGAGCATCGACGCACACGTTACCGGTGCCAATCGCCTCAAATTCACACCTGATGGCAAGAAAGTTTTGATATCCAGCCTGCGTTCAGGGGAATTGGTCGTCTACGATGTCGAATCTCGAAAGGAAGCCAAAAGGATAAAAATTGGTGGCGGAGATGCAGGCATTTTAGTTGATAACGAAAATGCGCGTGCTTTCATATCCTGTTATGCAGACAGTTACCTCGCAGTGCTTGATCTCAAAACACTGGAAGTCACGAACAAAATAGAAGTAGGCAAACCGGATGGATTGGCTTGGGCAGTTCGTCCCTGACCAGCTGTCAAACTAGCGGTCTTAACCCTCTTTGAAATCCTGATAAAGGAATTATCCAATTTTGAGTTGAGTCGTGTAGTCTTATTACATGAAAAAAGCGGCACGACTATTTAGGCTTATGATTATTGCTACGGTAATCGTCCAAATATCTGTGCAATTCCCATTCGCTGCTAATGCAGTGGACATCAACCGACCTTACGATAGAGTGGCTATCGATCATTACAACAATGCGATTCAGCTGCACCAGGCAGGGAAATTGAATGAAGCTGCTGAGGAATATAAAGCGGCTGTCAAAGCAGATGATCGTATGGTTGAAGCGTGGAACAACCTGGTTGTAATTTATCGCGCCCAAAACAAATCGGCTGAGGCTGATGAAGCTTTTCAAAAAGTTGCGAATGCTGCATCAGAAATAGAGAAAGACGGCGAAAGGCTCAATTCAGAAGGCAAGACCAAGGAAGCCATCGAAAGATGGCAAAAGGCATTGTTTCTTGATCCTGATCTAGATGTGGCGCGCAAGAATCTTGAGGCTGCCGGGGTACCGGTAAAATAGTCCGGACCTAATGCGGCGCTTCGCTCGGCGCGTCGGCGAACATCACATTTTTCGGGGTGATGATGCGCGAGATATCGCGGGCGATGCAGTTGGCTGCTCCCGGGAATGGCTTCTCCCGCTGTGCCGTCACGAATGCAATAACCGTAATGTCTTTCTCTGGAAGATAATAAGCGGCGGTGTGATAACCGGGTAAGCCACCGGTATAACCGTACCATCCCGCACTGCTACCCACTCCCATACCAAAAGCCATTTTCGTATTCGCTGCGATCGGTGGGCATTGCAAACGGTCGCGCTGTGACTTTGCACTATTGGTTGTTCCACTAACGTATGCTTTAACCCAGCGCGCCATGTCAGGAACAGTCGAAATCATTGCGCCTGCAGCCCATGTAATTGATGGTGGGACTAGTTCCGATACATCGTCCCAATTGCCTTTGGCATTAGTGTCATAGCCATGCGCGTACGGTGTAGGCATGGATACTGTATCCGGAAAAACTGTTTCGGTAAGGCCTAACTTTTCAATCAAACGTTTGCGAATTTGGTTGCCGACTGTATCATGCGTTACCACTTCGATGATGCGTCCGAGAATGAGATAGTTGGTGTTGCAATAGTTCCACCGTGCACCGGGCGGAAACAGTGGCTTATGGGAGACAGCCCAACCAATCATCTCCTCTGGCGAAATATGCATTACCGGCTTGAATTGAAGCTCCTGGAACCGCTTAGAATTGTACGCTTCAAATAGACCACTTCGCATTTCAGCCAGTTGTCTGATCGTAATGTGATCGCCGTTCGGCACACGAATGCCGATATCGAATTTGCTTATGGGATCGTCCACGCTCAGGAGATGCTCGTCCTGCAATTGCAGCAACACAGTAACAACGAAGGTTTTAGTATTGCTCCCGATGCGAAATCGATCATGAATTTGAAATGGTGCTTTGGTCTTCATATTGGCCAGTCCGATGCTTTTTATATATGGTGCTTTGTCCGGCATGTAGATGGCGACATACACGCCCGGTATCGGTTGTTTGCCACCAAAGGCACGCAGCTGTTTATTGGCCGCAGCGATAACGGCCTGGTCTTGCGCCGGTGTTAGCGCGGGTTCTGCTGCCTCTGAAGCGCTTGCGAATTGAAGGGAGATCGCGCCAAAGAGAACAAAGGCAAGCAAACGAAAAACAAGAGCATGCATGAATGTGTCCTCCGGGACAGAATGATAGTAACGAGATTGGTAAAGCCAACTCACGATTTCCCCCTTGGCACTAGAGGCGGAGAATAGCTGAGAAAGCCGATGAACAAAAGGCATGTCGCTGCGCAGATTGAGATGAGGACGAAGCCATCGCTAATTGAAAGCAATCCGACTTGCTGTTTCAATGATTTGCTTAACTCTATAACAGCTCGGGATGTTGCATCTCCTATTCCTGATCCGGCCGAAAACGAAAGGGCAGCATATTGTTTGACTTGTTCGTCAGTCACCCAGTTACCGTTTATATGTTGTCCCAAAATCGTGGAGTGCAAATCTCCCTGCACTTTCAGAAAATGAAGCAAGAACGATTTGCCGGCTTCTGCTCCAAATAACCGGCATGTCTGGAACCAACAGGAGATAGTCAAAATATTTATGGGATTTTGCAGCGCCCCAAGTGAGACTGCTTTTCCCAAAATGGTGGCAACCAATCCAACCAGCGCCAGCGAGAGTCCAATTCCATCGATCAGTTGTGTTACGACAAAAGTTTCTCCTGTCCAGCCAGGATCCAAATGGGAGCTGGCCAGGCACGTCAGGCCAACCGTTGCAAATCCAATTGCACAAAGCAGGCGTGAGTCCACTCTGTAAAGTGCGGCACCTGCTGCGATCGCACTTGCAAAAACAGGCAACGCGATCCAAGCCAGAACGGGACCAGTCTGATCTGGGCGATATCCATGCACCAATGCCAAAAATCTCGGCAAGAGTAACGTTGGCCCCAATATCAAAAATCGAAAGCACACAAGCACCGCTCCAAGAATTATAAAATCGCGCGTTCGCAGGAAAGCCATATTGAACATAGGGTGCGGTTGGCGCACATGTCTAACCAGACCGGCAATTGCCAGAAGAATGCTTGTTGCAAAGAGAGCGACAATTGTTCCTGAGTGAAACCAATCGAGTCTCTCACCTTGATCGAGTGCGCAGTACAAAAGAGAAAACGAAACACTTGCATAGAGGAATCCCCACATGTTCAAACGAGAATCTCGCTTTGGCATGGGCTGAGCTGGTATGCCAAACGTTACAAAGGCAATCAAAAGCGGAGCTATAAGTAATGCGTTCCAGAATATCCACTGCCAGGAGAGATGTGACATATACCATGACTCAAGCGCGGTTCCGGTATGAAGTGTTGCCAGAATGTCGAGTGCGTAGGTAGCTATTCCAAATGGAAGATACTTGAGCGGGAAGTTCCGCATTAGTACTGTTAGGGTTAAGGGATAGTAAGTGCCGGCAGCAAGACCGGCCACAGTTTGTGCCACCATCAGCGCACCAACGTTGTGTGCCACTAAGGGTGACATGAATTCGGCAAGCATGAAGATAGCGCTAGCCCATAATAAAATTCTTCTCGGTCCAAACAAGGCTCCAAACATTACCGTTAAAGGTCCAATGAACATTGTTGCGGTGTTAAAACAAGTGCTCACCCAGCTCATCTCATCTGAACTAGCACCGATTGCTCCTTGCACATCGGCGAGTCCAACAGATAAAAGTTGTCCTGTTAAAACGGAGGTAAGCGCTCCGCAAAGCACGCCAAAAATTGCAAGCACCGGATGCAGAGTAATAAGGACAGGCTGAGACGATTCGCGTTTAGCTAACGTAGTCTCTTGGAGGGCATTCATTTCTCATGCCCTGGTTTGATCACAACGATTGCAGACATGCCGGGACGCAAGTTCGATAGTTTGTTTTCTTCCTCATCAAAGGCAATTTTTACTTGGATACGCTGCGTAATTTTTGTGAAATTGCCACTGGCATTATCCGGAGGCAAGAGAGAAAACTGGGCACCACTGGCGGGGGCAATCCGTTCGACATGACCCTTAAAGTGCAGCCCTGGCAGCGCATCTACCGTAATTTCAGCTGTGTCTCCATCTTTAACATTTCGCAATTGGGTTTCTCGATAATTAGCGATCACCCAGGGGATCGAAGAAACAAAAGTGACAATCTGTGTTCCTGCACTCACGAGTTGTCCTGGTTTAACCTTCAATTCACCAACAACACCTTCTTTAGGAGCACGAATCATCGTGTAATCCAGATCGACTTGTGCCGCAGTGAGAGCAGCTTTTCGCGAAAGAACTTCAGCAGCATCCTGCCTTTCTTCACCATCGAGAATCTTGCGCTGATTAATTTCGGAATCTAATTCACTCTCGTGAGTTCTAACAGCAAGAAGACTTTTCTCCTTGTCCGATTTGGATGAGGAAAGCTGTTCCATGGCTTTCCGTAGTTCCGCTTGCTTGGCTCCCAATTCTGCAATGCTTTTAGTTTCGGCTGCCTTTTGAGCATCGAGATTGGCAAGGGCTCGCTCGTTGTCGTTAACGCTTCCTTCAATGTGAGCCTTGGTGGCACTTTCTTCTGCTAGCAGTGCTTCTTGCCTTGCTCGCTCCAGTGAGGTTCGAGTTACATCAGCCAAAGCCGCTTTCGTGCTTGCCCGCGCTTGCAGGGTCGCTGCTCTTGCCGCTTCAATACCGGCATTAGCTTCGTCAATCGCCGCGTGAGATGATGAAATGGTGTCATCTACTTGTTTGACACCCTGATGCGCATTTTCTATGGCCAGACGAGCTTCTGTTACCTTTGCATCTTGCCGCGCTTTCTGCTCCTTCATGTCGGCTAATTTTATTTCTGCTTCGGTAATCGCTTGTTTTGCCTGTTCGACTTTTGCTTTGAACTCATCATTCTTGAGTTCAACGAGCAACTGTCCGGCTTGCACTTTATCGAAATCATTGACGCTCGTTTGCTTCACTACGCCTGTTACTTTCGTGCTGAGAGGAGCTACATCAGCTCTTATGTAAGCATCGTCTGTTTTAACATCTACTGCACTTTCCCAGGTTGTCCAAAATCCGGAAATGAGAAAAAAGAGAAGACCGGCAGCAGCGAATATCAGAACAGGAACTATCCAACCAGCAACAAGATTGAGAGTCGGCTTTGCCGGCGGAGGTGGGCTCGCTTGAGGCGCGCTAGCGGTTGGGATTTTTGCAGATTGCGAATCTGATTCGGCTGGCATCATTTATCTCCTTGCATCACATGTTACTGCCGATTGCTCTTTCGAATTGTGCTTTTGCACTCCAGAATGCAATCAGAGCCTCGTGATAATTATTGTTTGCATCAGCAAGTCCAGTTTGGGCTTGCAATACATCGGACAATTTTGCATCCGTGTATTTATACCGGTTTAAAGACACTCGCATTTCTTCACGCGAAGCATTGCGGGCGAGTTGCGCAGCAGAAATCAACTGGCGCGACTCATGCAATCTGTTCAATTGCGTATGTAAGTCGATAAGTACATCTTCTCGGGTAGTGTCGGCGGCCAGTATGGCATTTTGTTCCTCCTTGTTACGACCTTTCGCTAAGGCGATTTTTCGGCCCCAATCAAAGGCGGTCCAATTCATAAATATGCCGGGTGCAACTGCGTTACGCGGCACAATTGAGTTGTTGAATCCAGGGAGTCCTAGATAGATCATACCGACGCTAACATTCGGGATGTACTCGGACAAAAGGACCTTTTTTTCGTAGTTAAGTTGCCTTACTCTTGCTTCCGCTGCACGAATTTCAGGACGTCTTGCCAGAGCTGTTCTTTCGGCTTGGGCAACATTTATTTCAACATCGTCTTGAGGAGGAATGCTTTCTAATTCAATTGTTGTTCTGAGATCCCTGCCCAAAAGTTGATTGAATTTTTCAAGATCTACGCTATAGGTATTTTGGGCTTTCGTTTCGTCGTACTGCGCTTTTGCCAACCTGGCAGCCACCTGCATTTCTTCGTACTTAAGAGCATCACCATGTTTTACTTGACCGGCAACAACTGTCTTTAATTCGTTCAGGTAACGAATGGAGTCTCGCGTGTCATCTAAAAGGCTTCGGTCGAGAACTAAACGATAGTATGCTTCTTTAACTTTCGCACTTATGTCGTTTACTTTTTCTCGCAACCGCGCATCGGCAATCTCTTTTGCAAGATTTACTACCCTTGCTTGTAAGCCGATACGGTACTGCTGTGTAACCGGCACAAAAGCAGCTAAGAAAAAAAATGCATTTGGTCTTGACGGTGCAATGACAGAACCGATAGTGTTTTCGGAAAGATAGCCTATTGCCCTAAAGGTAGGCAGGCGTGCAACTTTTGAAGCGAGGGTATCCCATTTGAAACGCGTGACTTCGAGGCCCGCTCCCTTTATGTCTTTGTTGCTGATAATTGCTTTTTCGATTGCACCGTTAAGCGTTATAGCTCCTTTTGTGTTGTCTCCGGATATTTTGCTGTCCAAATATTTTTCATCAATGGTAACTGGTTCTAATATTTGATTTTTTGCTCGGAGTTGTGTACCAGATTGAGTATATAAATCCGTGGTTATCTCACTGGTATCTCCAAGAACTTGGACGCTTGGAAAAAGGAAAACCAGGCAAAGCAGTATAGATATCGGGCGCAAGGACTTAATCACACTAACCGTCGCTCGGACAAGCGGCAACCTGTCAAGTAGAAATGGCTGAAAGACCCAATGTAACCATATCTGGACTCAATTTGCCTTATTTAGGGCATATATGGGGCATGCGGTACAAACATTGGCTAAAACTTGTCATGACAACAGCTCTGGCTGCTCCGCTATTGCTGCCGGTGGATTCTGCACTGGGGCAGCAATCGAGCTATTCAAGCAGCTCATTGGGTCAATTGCAGATGATGGTGCAACGATACCCGGATAGTGATCGTGCCCACTATCTGTATGCCAACGCTTTGTTGGCGGCCGGACAGAAACAGCAAGCAATTGAGCAATACAAGTCAGCTTATAGTTTGACGCTGTCAACGGCATTAGCTATGTCTTGCAAGAAGGCTCTCAACTATTACGGAATAGCGACAGCCACCATCCCGAGGGAGCCACCACAGGTTAGAGCGGCTCGTCAGGTGATGGCTCCAGCCAAAACCGC
>CAJCIF010000026.1 GCA_903970355.1 Actinomycetota bacterium | reverse complement strand
AAGCTCGCGAGATTTTCGTATGTTGCTTGAACGCATAAGCGCAGAAAACACAATGAAAAAGCCGATTTTTATCAAGTTGTCCCCGGACAGCAATGAAGACTTCCTGGAAAAAATTGCCGCCACAAGCAATGAACTTGGTGTCAGCGGTTATATATGCGGGAATACGAGCACGGCACGCGAACCACTCCGTACTTCAAAAGAGATCGTTTCTAAAATTGGCAATGGCGGGCTTAGTGGGCCGCCAATTCGCGAGAAAGCTCTTGCGCTTTGCCACATTATGTTCCAGTTGAAAAAACCAGAGCAAGAACTGATTGGCTGCGGCGGTGTCACAACCGGCGAAGATGCCTATCGGTTCATCAAAGCCGGCGCAAATGCTGTTCAGATTTACACCAGTCTTGTGTATCGCGGACCCTATACGGCCGTCAAAATCGCCAGAGAGTTGAGCGCCTGTTTGAAAAGAGACGGCACTACGGTGCTTGATTCGATTGGTAAAGACGTTAAGGTTGTCGCTTAGAGAACGCTTACCACAGTTCCTTTGGTGATGTGCTGAAGTTCTTGCGGTCTCAGACGAAAAACAGCATGCGGCGTTCCTGCTGCTGCCCAGATAACATCGTATTGCAGTAAGTCCTGGTCAATGAACGTCCGGATCGGCTGCACATGCCCAACTGGAGGTATGCCGCCAATTGCATATCCGGTCTTTTCTTGCACGAAATCAGCGCTTGCCTTTTTCAGGGCAGAACCAATCGTCTTTCCAAGAGCGGATTCATTAACGCGATTGCCACCACTGGTAATGACAAGAATGGGTTCATTACTATCGGCTGTGCAAAATACAAGCGACTTGGCAATTTGCTCTACCGTGCATCCCACTGCTGCAGCCGCTTCAGCTGCCGTGCGGGTAGAGGCGGATAATTCTTGTACTTGTAGCTCGACACCGGCATTCTTCAAAGCATCTTGAACCATATTAGCTTTGCGGCTCAGGCTTATATCCATATCTTATTTGATTGCCTCCAAAATAGATTGGTTGGCAATTATGCAATAAATGTATATCGCCGTCAAAAAAAACGAGCCGATAATTGCAAGGATTCTTCTTGTTTGTCCTTCCGAAAAGCTTGTTGGAATGAGAGCAGCATAGGGCAACATAATGGCAGCCCCACATGCAGCCAGAATCTGAAAGAGAGGATGACCGCCGTCATGCAAAGACAATGGCAGTATCGCAAAAAAGGCAGAGAGTGAAATTACAAATACGAATTGCTCAGGCAAGCCGCGTTTAAAGAGTGATACCAAATATAGAATCAGAAGTGCACCACAAACAGAACCAAATGCAGTAGCGGCTGATTCCGGCAAAATCAAATTTGCATTAGGGGATGCAGCAGTTATGCCGCTGAGAAGGTGCGCCTCGTTTAACTTATTTGGTTGAAAGCCCCAAAAAACGAAGGTAAACGTTGCAAACAAAAATAAGATGCGGGCAGCCAATGCATAGCCTCGTTCGCGCCAGCTGAGGAATCTGAGCCAGGCGAATAGAGCGGCAAGCAGAAACAAAGTTGTAAAAAGCACCGGTCTAAAACTGACACAAAGGAATGGTGCGGTGCTGGTTGGATTGACAAGAAACAGCGCACTCGCCCAGATGGCGCATGCAGCACCAATGCGATTGCCCATGCGACCGCTTAATTCTAGAGCGGTCAGCCCCAACACAATGGAGCAGGCAAGAGCAAGCACAATATTTACATCGTGATAAGCATTGAGGTTGCCTCGCCACAATGCAAAATCAAGAAGCACTGTCGACAAACTGATCGGATCTGCCGATGGTCTGCCTGTGTTGAGTGCGTTGCCTAAATTTGCTAAACCATTGGGATGTCGTAAAGCACTTTCTGCCTGAGTAGACCAGGTAACATAATTCAAATCACCCGGCAGAAACGCTTGTTGGTTGACAAATAACAATGTACCTGCAGCGACAATAAGGCAACAAATACCAATATTGAACTGGATTCGTACTTCGGTTAAGTCTAATGTCGCTTTTTCGAGCGAAAAATTACCAGGTAATTTTGCGATTGCCATACAAGCAAGATAGAACGCCCAGCCTCTGCTTGCAACCCGTTACGGTAAAAGAAAACTCATTCCGATGAAGAATTCCAGTAGCGCACGGCCAAAAACAGGTGTGTAATAGATAGCTATGAAAGCCAGTAACGGAAGCATGAACAAATTTCCCGACGATTTTTTGTGGGGGGTCGCCACATCCCATTTCCAAATCGAAGGTAATCCAATCGAGATAGCGGCGCGCTCCTCCGATTGGGCCGCCTGGACCGTACTTGATGGTCATATTGCAGACCGGACAACGGCAGATCAAGCTTGTGAGTTCTACAGTCGATATCCAACAGATTTAGAACTGCTTTCGGATCTCAATCTCAACGCCTTCCGTATAAGTTTGAATTGGCCATCTATATGTCCGGAACCCATAACCGGTAAAAATCCTTTACCCGTTAACCGAGCCGAGCTAGATCGGTACTACCAGCTATTGGCAAAGGCAAAAGCGAAAGGCATCAAAACTTTCGT
>CAJCIF010000025.1 GCA_903970355.1 Actinomycetota bacterium | reverse complement strand
GAGTTTGTTCTGCATTCCGCTCTCCTACTTTATTTTGCCCACTCGTGCCGAGATTGCGAAATTCTTTGCGGTTATAGACGAGGTTAAAAACCAGCCTGTTTTCCTTCACTGTCTACACGGCTCAGATCGCACCGGCATGATGGTAGCGATGTACAGAATTGCCCGTGAAAATTGGAATGTAGACGACGCTTATAAAGAAATGAAAGACTGCGGTTTTCACAAATTCAGCGTCTACCAGTATAAATTTGCCGTCTATGGTTTTGCAGCGCGATTGAAACGCGAAAAACGATAAGTCGCTTTTGCATTAAAAAGCCAATGCGTTGCCCAGTAAAACCAGGCAACGCACGAAGTTTGGGCTGAAGCTCAATTAGTGATGATGAGCTAGCGCTCCTACCTTTTCGATAACCTTAGCGGCTGCAGTAGCTTCCGCTTCGGTACCTACTCCAAACACGCCAGTGAATTTTCCACTGAGTGCAAAGAGCATTACGAAGTGCAGATTTACGCCTTCTGCACCAATGGCTTGGGTGATTTCATGTCCCAATCCTGGGCGATCTTCGCCTTCTACGAGCAAGCAATGTGTGTCTTTGGAAGGCTTTAGACCTGCTTCTTTAGCAGCTGCTTCAGATTTTGCATCTGTTACTGGAAATACTTCCACAGCGCCTGGTCCTTGAGGACCCATGGTGTAACCCATGATTAGTTGCAAATTGATACTGTTTTTTGCAAACGGCTTCAATGTTTCTGCGAGAGTACCTGGCTTATTTTCAATGTCGCGACGATAAAGGACCACCTTCTTGACTGTAACGGCCATAACAACCTCCAGTGGGGGCAAAATTTGTATTCGGGTGGACATAGTTTAGCACTTATATCAGTTAATAATTGCATATACCGAACTCGTCGAAAGTGTTTATTCAACCTCTGTGGAATGCACCACTTCGCATATAATCGACAACCGAACGGTGATACCATATTTAGTACCGTCTCGTGTGCCAATATTTTGGTATCACAGAATACATTCCGCCGTGGGAATCTCACCATTTCACACTTCGGTCTTTTCTGGGAAAATATTGCGTTACAGAATGCCATCCTTGTGCCTGTATCAGAACGGCAAGGGCTATGATGGCTGGCTCCAACGACCGAGGAATTTTCGGAAGTGCATTCGGTTTCAAGCAATCAAATAAGGACTACCAGCGAGCCGGTGGTAATTCAGGGCTTGTCGTATTCGTATCGCGGTCTGGAAGTCTTCAAAGATTTCTCCCTTAAAGCCGACTCAAAAACGGTTGTTTTACGTGGAGCATCCGGTTGCGGTAAAACCACCCTTCTCAAACTCTTGTCCGGCAACCTTGAACCGGACCATGTCGATGTTATGCCGCCCGCTACCGGGAGCTGTCTAGTGTTGCAGGAAGACAGTTTGTTTCCCTGGTTAACCGGCATCGAAAACATCAGCAAATTGACGCGCTTTGCTCCCCAACAATTTCAAAACCATCCGATGTATGACCTGATTGCAAGCTTTGTCACTCGCAAAGCCTGCCGCATGTCTTATGGGCAGCGGAGAATGGTCGAACTTTTTAGAGCCATTATTTATAGACCGCGCTTTCTCTATCTGGATGAACCATTCAATTTTCTAGATGAAGGCAATATGGGATTGGTTTTGCCTTTCCTTACCGGTGAAACCATGAGCGAAACCACACTGGTTCTCTCCAATCACCACCGTGATGACGGCGGCATGATCAAATCGGCAAACATATTCAAATTTGACGGCAAATTTCCAGTCAGCGCACTTGAGAGAGTTAACTGAAAAATGCAAGCGTTAGCCGATAAAAAGCCAAGCAAGAACATAAGCCTCCTGGCCGTGATTGGTTTTGTGTTAGTGCCTGCTTTGTGGATCGGCTTAAAGCAATTCGATCTCGTTAGTGACAGATACTTGCCTTCACCATCTGCGGTGCTATCGGCTTGCTTTGAAGTGGAACCAAGTGTCTTCTGGCACCTGGCTTATACCGCTTTTCGCCTTGTAGCAGGTTTTGTTGCTGGTGTAATTACCGGTGTTTTGCTTGGCATAGCAATAAACAAATCCACTGTCGTTTCACGCCTTGTTAATCCAATATTGAACTCAATGCGCTCCGTGCCTGCCATTGCAATTGTGCCGTTTTTTCTACTATGGTTCGGATTTTCGGAATACGGCAAGATTCTTCTTGTTGTAACTGGCATTGCCTTCAACATCGCAATTGCCACCAGTCAAGTGCTTAGCGAAATTCCAGAAAAGCATCGTATCCTCTTTAAGAGTTTCGGCATCGAGTCAAGCTCCATGATGTGGGACTACACCATCCCCCGCATTCTTGAGACCTTGTTGCCAACTGTGCGCTTCTCACTTTCAACTGCCATGGGCGTCGTGATTGCTTCGGAATTACTCGGTTCGCAAATAGGGCTTGGTTACCTCATGCAAACAGCCCGTTCTACTTTTTCTATGCATGTAATCTTTTTAGCAACGATTTTGCTCGGACTACTTAACGCTCTTGTAGACTTTATAGTCACCAGGTTGTGGACACGCTCCGTTTACTGGAGATAAGAGTGCTATTTTCAACTAAAGATTTCATCCCGCAAGCAAGGGCGGTAATTGCTTCCGTTTTGTGCGTGCTGTTTCTCTCTTCCTGCGGAGCGCAAACTGTGGATCAGACAACTGGTCCGCAAACTCTCATTGTGGGAATTTCTCCTTACCAGGACATTGCTCAAATAATGAACTACAAGCAATTAGGTCTGGAAAAAAAATATGGAGTCAAACTAGAAATGGTGACATTGGGTTGGGATGATATTCCGCCCGCTGTTGCAAGCAACGGACGCACTGTCGACGTAGCCTTCGGCAGCCTGGTTGAGTGGCTGAGCAAACAACAAAACTTGAATACGAAAAGAGATGATCCGGTTCTTTTTATTCACCCAGCCTATGTTTTTAGAGGTGGAGGATTCATAAGCTTCAACAAGGAAATGCCAGAGCTTACAAAAGAGAACATCAATGATCCTGCTACCGTAAAAAAGTTCCTCACCTATAAATTCGGCATTCAGAAAAACAATCAATCAGAGATGATGATTTATTCTCTGGCAAGAAAAGTCGGTATCGCACCTAAAGATCTCCACACCGTTGACACCAATTTGAATGACTCCTTACTCGCCTGCGAGCAAGGCAGCCTTGATGCAAGTTTTGCCGGACTCACACAACGCACTGAGGCCATAAAACGACATGGTCGAATAGTTTTAACTATGGATACACTTGGACTAGCCGATATCACCGGATTCATCTGCAAGAAATCTACTCTCGAACATCGACGTAAAGACATTGAATCACTCATTCGAATCTGGTTCGACTGTTCAAATTACGTAACAAGCGATCTCGATCACCACAGCGATGCGACACTCGCCTACCTCAAAGCGAACGCTTCCACGCAGTACACGCTCAAAGAGTTCAAAGAAGCACTCACCCAGGAATATTTCCCGTCCAGCCTCGAAGAAGCACAAAATAACATAATCGCCGAAGACGGCAATTATTCCATCCCGCGCATAAGCAAGGACGTGGGCCAGTACCTGGTCGAAGTCGGAACCGTCAAGACACCACCTCAACCACCAACAATATTAAAGCTCTATCCAGTTCTAACCGCTCCCCCATCC
>CAJCIF010000024.1 GCA_903970355.1 Actinomycetota bacterium | reverse complement strand
GTCTAATGATTTCCTCAACCTCCGAATCGATCGTCATATTGTCGGTAGAAAGAAGAATGGCATCGTGAGCCTGTCGCAATGGTCCGATGGCACGATGTGAATCTTTATAGTCTCGTTCGATAATTTCTTTCAGTAAGACATCTTTGTCGACAGCCTCACCTGCTTTTTCAAGATCGATAAGACGGCGACGAGCGCGCTCTTCCGGAGAAGCGGTCAAGAATATTTTCAACTCTGCATTCGGCATCACAACCGTGCCGATATCCCGTCCATCCAGCACTACCGCGCCAGACTCCGCCATTTGCTGCTGTTTTTGAACGAGTACGGTGCGCACTTCCGCCAGTGCCGAAACAGCACTGACATGATTGCTCACGGCGCGAGTTCTGATTTCATCGGTCACGTCTCGTCCATCAATCAAAACGTGTGGCCGGCTATCGCTGCTTTCTGCCGCTGATACGAGCTCAATTGATGCTTGCCGCACCGCCTCACCAATCTCGCTTGCCGATTCTATCGGTAGTTCCTTCTCTAAAACTATCAAAGTCGCTGCCCTGTACATCGCTCCGGTATCGATGTACAAATAGCCGAGTTTTTCCGCCACCATTCGAGCAACGGTGGATTTACCCGCTCCGGCTGGTCCATCTATAGCTATTTTGAGCCGCTTTCCGTCCAGCTCCCGGTGGTTTGGCATAGACTAATGGTTCGGTTCAACCTGATCGGTTGCATGTACGGCTGGCGCTTCCGTTGGTGCCGGGGTGGTTTTGATGAGGAAGTGGAAAACACTGTAACCGACAATTGCAGCGACTGCCACCAAACCGGCAAGGATAAAAATGCGCCGCACTGACCGCTGGCGCTCGACGTTTTCTAAACTGCTTATTGAACGCAATTGCCCTGTCACTCTCTGGTGAGTGGTACGGGGCCCGTTATTCTGAATATTTGCTGCGTACTGGGCACCAAAATGAGCAACGGGCGCTAAGTCCGATTCATCTCCCAGAAGGGGCTTTACGGAGTTCCAATTTACTTCGGGCTTGGCAGTAGTACTTTCAGCGACGAGCACTTTTCCAAGAATAGATTGCACGTGCGAGTCTTTGATGGGAGTAGGGTTGTGCTGCGCTTCAGCACTGGCGTTGGCCGCTTCGATAGCCGGGTTAAAAACCTTGTCTAGCAGCGCGTTTTGATCGAAAAGCACCGATGGGTTTTCCGGCAAATTATCGATGTTTTCGAATATCTTGCGAATTTCGATGTTCATCGAAAATTCACCATCAACTGGGTCGCCTGCCCGCATGGACACAATTGCGAAACTGCCTTCGCTAATTTTGAGAAGCTTCTTCAGAACCGGATAACCAACTTCACCTGATTCTTTTGAATCTGCACCAGTAATGAACGTGCTGTCGAGAATGAATATCCGGCCGGTGAGAGCACCATCGCTGCTGATAATTCTAATGAAAGAAGTACCGGCCATTTGCATTTGAAAGATCCGCTTTAGCAGATCTTTCATCGTCAAACTGTAATTGATCCTGCCTTCGACCAGTACGTTCATGACACGACCTTGTGAGATAGTGACCATCGTACCTCTTTTTACCTAAATAAGGAGCGAATATCCCGCTCAGCGTCGTTAATCAACCAATTTAACAACAGACGGCCGAAAAATGACTTGGAAAAAAATTACTTCGCATTGGATATGCATCGATAGCAAAAGAGAGGTGAGTGGCTCACCTCTCCTCTAAATCTAACCGTTTTTGAATCTAAGCCAGAAGGCGAGATTCAACGGCGCTCCAATCTACATTGCTGAAGAACGCTTCAATATATTTTGGTCGTTCTGCAGGCTTGTAGTCGAGCAAGAATGCATGCTCCCAAACATCCATCACAAGAATCGGTACGAAACCAGCTACATTGCCTTCTTCGTGCAAGGTAATCCAGTGGTTCGAAAGTGTTTTGGTGAATGGATCTTGGAAAAGAATGGACCAGCCCACTCCTCTCATGCTGCCGACTTTCGAAAAGTCGTTCTTCCAAACTTCAATGCTTGAATATACTTGTTGAATCGCATTGCCAAGTTTGGAGGTGTCTTTCAACTCACTTCCGCCTGGTTTGAGATTACCGAAGTAATATTCATGCAATCGCATGCCGTTGTATTCAAATCCGTAACGGCGCTTAAGTTCGGAATATACCGGTGTTCCGGTCTTGCCTTGTTCAGTTAGTTCGATGATTTGTTCGTTGAGAATATTTGTGTTTTTCACATAGCCGGAATAGAGACCAAGGTGTATTTCCAATGTCTTGTCCGAAATTCCAGTCAGTCCTTTAAGAGAACTAAAATCCTTTTCCGCATATGGTTTGTATTGGATCTTCTGCTGAAGCATTAAGCATCTCCTATTAGTCTCAGTAGTCATTTTGTTAGGTCAATTGGCTATTCATACATACCATAAAACGCAAAACAAATATGCGATTATGACATTAATCTGTATGGCTCAGCAGTGCTTTTCATCGTGATCTGGCGACCATTTCGACCGTCCGGCATGTCAATGGCTGGCGATTAAAAATCGCACCGCATACGGTATCATTTTTGGAACTGAGCTAAGGAATTAGATCAATTAGACGTTTGCGTGGCTTCTTCTTTTGTTCTTCTGTATTTTCAGGCTCTTCGCCCAGTTCAATCATTTCGTTGCCAGTAGCACGAGTCGGCTTTGGCACCGCCCACGGTTCAGCCGAGGCACCAAGCTGTGAGAAAAGCTGGCCGGCCACTTCGCGGTTGTCTTGCTTTGGCTTCGGAACAGTCGGGAAAGAACCAGAAGCTGTTGTTGGATTGGGAGTGGTAGTTGGAGTCGGCAGTGGCGCCGGTTCCGGCTCCTGTTCGTAGAGCGGCTGACTAGTAATTGGTGCGAATTGTCCAGATGCTGTGGGAGCTGGTGGAAATTGTCCCGAGTTCGTAACCGGCGGGTATGGACCACTGATAACCTGTGAGCTTATATCTTGTTTTGCTAAAGGCTGATGACTGCCTGATTGCGCTTGCCTGAGTTGCTGAGCTTCAATTGAGGCATTTTGCAAAACAACATTGCCCAGGGCGGCAACGGCATCGAGATTCATTGGGACAGGCAAATCCGCTGCATCAGCAGGCTGCGTCCAACCGAATTCACCAAACGATTCAAAAATTGATCCACCTGTGTGCTTGCAATGATTGAGCGCCATAATCGCTTGCTCAGTTTTCAAAATTCGCTTTGTAATCAAATCGGAACAAGCCATGGCTGCTTCAACCAGGCGCGGCTCTAAAATCTGAGCTTTGAGCAACATCTTGCTCATTATTTCTGTATCTTGAGTGCCAACGCGGATTGCTTGTTCGAGTTCTGTAGCACCCATCATGCCTGCCAACTGCAGGAATTGGAAAAGGGGAAGGGGTAAAGCTTCATGCTCTTGCTTGCTCGCGGCAGCCTGTGATCCCAGAAGCAAACTGGCTGCATGGCTTATCGTTATCGACTTGGCACTGGCCGTTGTGAGAATGTTTGCCGCTTGATCGATATCCAGTCCGTTAGCTACGAGCGCCTGAGCCTCCAGAGCCTTGGACAGGTTTTCCTCAGAAATGAGGTTGAGACTGAGCAACATCTTACCGAGCGGTTTGTCCTGGACCAAACCAAGCTCGACAGCACGCATCAATTCTTTTTCGTCTACTATGCCTGCCATCAAAAGCAGCTGCCCCAGCCTGACATTCGGCTGTGTAGGCAGATGTACGGTACCCAATTCGGTGAGGCACTGTTCCAGTGACACTTGCCGATCGCGAGCGGCAATCAGGGCTTGAATGGCTTGAGTACGTGTAATTTTGCTCGCCCGAATAAGAACTTGAGCGCTCAAAGCAGAAGCAAGCAATTGCTCGGTAATGACGCCCATATTCACAAGCAGACGACCAAGCGGCAGTCCGGTTAATTCGCTTTGTTTAAGGGCTGCCGCCAATTGACCACCATCAATTGATCCGGCATTAACAAGCAGCTCGCCCAGTTTATTTGTTTTAGGAGCATTGGCATGTTTAAAACCGGCTTGCGTGAGCGCTTCATCCAGGGTCATATCGCCCTTGGCCATTAAGGCGAGAACCTGCAAAGAACGGTCAAAATCTATCAGTCCATCTTTGAGCATGGATTGGAGTTGCACAGATGCCTGCAACTGAATTTCGGTTAGATAACCGGACATGATGAGGACACGACCAACCGGCAGAGATTGCAGTCTGGCAATCTCGATTGCTTCGCGTAGTTGCTCCAACTTGAGTAGTCCAGCGGCCGTTAGCAGGTCGCCAAGACGCAAGCTGGAGTTATCTCTTGTCATATCCCTCTCCTCACAAAGAGGATTCTAAATCATAAAGGGCCATTGCCACATTGTGCCAATGACTTATTACCCTATGGCGAAGAGCCAAAAACAATAGTTTCCGGTCTTCCACCTCAAACAACCTACCCGTTAACGTTTCTGGTCAAAACTCCCTAATTTTCGGTACAAGTACGTATGTACAAGACATCTCCTGGATGTTATTTAAATGGAACAACCAACAGGTAGGCGATGGATAACTTTTTGCTCGCCATAAAGAAAAGGTTTTTGCTGCCGGTCGTTTTCCTGGTCGGCTTTGCTATTTGGTGGTTCTTGTGCCAGGCGTTTCACGACAGTTACTGGCAGGGCACGATCCATCGCGTTCAGACGGTGGACTTCAACATGCTCCACCACACGCTGCCAACCACCCTTTCCCACGACATAGTGGCGGACAGGGATGACTTAATTCAAAAAGTTTTGGACTCAAATTACGGACTTTTCGGGCTTGTCGTTACCGACCCGACAGGCGAATCGATACTGTACAAAACGAACAAAATTTATCACCGTGAATCCTGGCAAAAACACATCTCGCCTGAAGAACTAGCCAATAGCGATGAACCGTTCGACCTGCTTACAGACCCACCTTTACTCGATCCTCAGCATATCCATGTCACACCGCGCACAGACAAAGCGGCCGATAAAACGCCTTACAAGCACGGCAGAGTACTGGGCCGCATTTATTATGTGCGTGATATGGAGCCGACACTCGCTGAAGATCTTGCTTCTTTTCTAACGACAGGCTTTTTTGAAATGAGTGGGGCCAAACGGGGTTACCTGTTCATAACGACAAGTGTTTTGGAATTGATTGCTGTTGCTTTACTCCTCATCTGGCTTAGAAAGCGCGGTATTGCTTTAAAGCAGCAGGAAATCGAGCACGTCAAACGAGAACTCGACATACGCAAGAAAGCGCTCGAACATTTGAATTCTGAGCTTTCCGCTCAGAAAGCCCGTAAATCATGGCTGGAAAAAGAAGCAGATACATCTTATAAACGCGCTCTCGCCCTTAAGCAGCGGCTCGAAACGTTAAAAGACTCAATTACCCCTTCCTTTGCACAAAAGGTGGCTGCCGGTCCGGACAGTGGCATCAAGGTGAGGCCGCCTGTACACCCTTCCAGCTTAATACTGGAAGAAATCGAGTCAATTATTCCAGACCTGACCACAAGCGCCGGAACGCTTAAATCTCAGGCAACCATGCTAAACGAATATTGCGCAATCCTCGAACAAAAGCAGAGTGAGATGCAACGTTTTGTGCAAGAAGGCAACCAGATTGCTTCCGAAAGAGAAAACAGTCTTGACATGCGTCCCCAGTAAAATCCCGTCAGGGGTGGCTCCGGCAAGTATATATGGCGAAGTCGCCTGATTTTGCCCTACCATAGAGGGTAATTCGGGCTCCTTTCGGGCATGCTAAGCTTTATAGCGAACGGAGGTAGTCCGGTTCACGATTTCGTGCGCACTTGAGCCGCTTATGCTCTCACATGCGTGCGAATTGGAATCATGGACCACGACGGCACCGGGAAATGGGTTTATCGAACCAGCTATGAAGCCTGCCCCAAGCAAAAAAGCATCTATCACACTTCAGTCCGTACAAGATGCTAGCAGCGAGCCTGTTTATCGTCGTGGCGTCCAATATTACCGCCGCAAAAAAGTTTTGAAATACGAAGAAAGCAGCGCGGGCGAGCATATTGAGGCGCTGGTGATCGGATCTGAACCACAGCCTTATAAGGTTGTCGTAACGATAGAGGATGAAGATAAGTTTAAAGCGGAGTGTTCGTGTCCGTATTTCGAAGCAGTTTGCAAACATTCTGTGGCTGTTCTCCTCACTCATATCGCCAGAGTCAATCCAGGCATCCGGTTTGATCTCAACGAAGGCGATCGCAGAAGCGAGCAAGTTCCTGAGAAGACGCCGAAAGCAAAAGATTTGCTCGATGATCCACGTGCTGAAGGAGTAACTGCTGCACCTTCTGACAACGCGGACTTCACACTGGGTCTCCTCGTTTTGGAAAAGCCGCTTGCCTTAATCGTCGGCACGGTGCCCGAAGAACCGCAGGGCAAAGTCAATATTCTGAAAGTACCGCCTGAAGTGCTCAACGTCCTTGAGCCCAATTCCCGCATATATCGATTGGCAAAATACCTCACTTCTTTGCCGCAAACTACCAAAGGACCTGCCGGCGGCCATCGTATACCGCGTGGCGATGAGGGTTTCGTTCTCGGTCACTTGAGTATGTCCTGCCGTCTCATCAACACGAGCGACGGCAAAGAAATGAATTTCCATCCTACGCCGGTAGCACCAGGGATAGTGTTATCTGAAACTGAAAACGGCGAACTTCTCTTGCGCCTTGAAGCGCTTGATGAAAATCATCAGCCCTTGAATCATGCTGTTTTCTTCCTGGGGCAATCAAGCTGGGTTTTGTCCGGCGACACCTTCTACATGATTGATTTGAGTCCCATACACAGGCTTTTCCAATTCTTCGATTCTTACGGGCAAATGACCGTAAAACTGGAAATTGTGCCGAAGTTCTTGGCGGTAGATCTGCCTATTTTGATGAAACGTATGGAAGTGCGGCTTGACGATACCGCTGCACCTTTCCCAATTGCAATCACTGAGCCACCGAATGTGGTTATCAAATTGACCGAGCGCAAAAACGGCGGCAATAGCAATGAGACACCGTTAGAACTTTCACTCGGTTTCCGATATGGTTCGCTCATTTTGCCATCTCGTGATGAAACGAGTGCCGTCGAATCAGAACTTTACACCCGCACCATTTCTGAATCCGGGCAAAGTGTCTGGGTAAAACGACTGTGGGAAAATGAAAGTCAGGTGCGCCGCTTCCTGACAAATTTACTGCCGCAACGCACGCTTGCCGATCGCTTCTTCTTTGTGGAAGAAGCTGCTCTCGATGCCCTCTTTTATTTAGCATCCGAACAGTGTGCCGAATGGGAAGTAACCGGATGGGAAAATCTCAAGACTTACAAAGTACGCAGTGAGACACTGAAACTGAAGGCGAACTTGTCTCTCAAACGGAACTCCTTCAAATTCGATTTCGATCTTTCCAGCTCCTCCAACGGTGATGACGTGCCGTTTGGCAATGTCATTGACGTACTCTTTCGCAACCGCAATTACGTCAAACTGCCAGATGGCACATTTGCTCGCTTAAATGCCCCAGTACTTTTGAGCTTCTTAAAAGCGATTGGACAGAGCAAAGACAAGGCTCGTCCGCTCTACCAAGCCATTCCAATCTTGCACGCTCTTGAAACACATGAGATCGACATTGAATCTGATTCCGGATTCAAAGGATTCATAAACAAGATTCACAACTTCAAAGAACTGGAAGGGGTGAATATCAACAAAGACTTCAATGGCGAGTTGCGTGAATATCAACAAGAAGGATTCAACTGGCTTTCGTTCTTGCGTGAATATGGACTGGCCGGCATTCTGGCCGACGACATGGGTTTGGGAAAAACCATTCAAGCCCTGGCTCTCTTGCTCACACACCACAAGAATTCCAAGCGTGCTCCTTCTCTTGTGGTTGCGCCTACTTCCGTTGTCTACAACTGGTTGAGTGAAGCAGAACGTTTCACTCCCACTTTGAACACTGGACTTTTTCTAGGCAGAGATCGGACAGAATTGCTTGCCAAACTAGAAAAAGAAGATGGCAAAAAACCAGATGTAATCTTCACCACTTACGGTATCATCCGCCGGGATTACGAAACGCTCAAGAAGATTCAATTCGAATATCTCATTTTGGATGAAGCTCAAAATATCAAAAATCCAGAGTCTGTGGGTGCCACCGCATCCAAGAGCCTTAAAGCATTTCACCGCCTCGCTCTTTCCGGTACTCCGGTTGAGAACAGGCTGAAAGAATTGTGGTCTCTGTTCGACTTCCTCATGCCGGAATTCTTGAACAACTACAAAGAGTTCAACGAAACTTTCGAACGACCCATTGAAGCTGGACTCGACGGCGCCGGACAAAAACTGCGCAAAATAGTGCA
>CAJCIF010000023.1 GCA_903970355.1 Actinomycetota bacterium | reverse complement strand
CCTTGGGATTGGAATTATGACAAGAGACCACCAATACCGCTTTGCATTGCCATTTGAGGTTGCACGAAGAAATTTGCAATTTGCAAAATTCTTAGGCAGCACCAATTTTGGTTGCCGTCCCTACTTTTTGTCGGACACCTTCGCCGGCTAGTAAGCCACTGCTTGCTGCTTGTCCGACACCACGCGTCCAGCTGCTCGAATCGCCAATAATATAAAGATTGGGAACATTTGTTTCCATGTTTTTCGACACGGCAATTGAGTCGGGATAACTCTTACATTCAGGCGCATACAAAAGAGTTGAATCATCAGCAACGCCAGGGCAAATATGATTCAAAGCATCTATATATTCAATAATACCTTCCAAAATGCGGTGCGGATAAGCAAGGGAGATGTCGCCGCATTCAGCTTCTAGTGTTGGTTTGATCAAATTATTTGTCAGGCTTTTGGTACGCCTGCCGCTACGCAGATCGCCGAGCCTCTGAATCAGTGGTCCACCGCCGGCGAGCATATTCACAATTTTTGCGATCGTTTGCGAATAAAGCTGTGGGTTTTTGAAAGGTCTGGTGAATGTCTTTGACACAAGCACGGCAAAGTTATTATTCTCTGACTTCTCAAACATCTTCGAATGTCCATTCACAAGAACATAGTCGCGATGATTTTCAGGGGTGACATAGCCTTTCGGATTTGAGCAGAAATTTCTGACAACATCGTTGGCATGACGGCTCTGGTAGTACAACTTCGGCTCATAGAATCGGCGGTCTACTTCTTCAGTGAAGAAGCAACTTGTTTCCACCCGCACCCCGATATCAACTTGACCGGGATAAATATCGAGTGCTTTGTAGAATTCTTGCTGGGTCAGCCAATTGGCGCCGCCTCGTCCCGGTGACAAAATGGCAAGATCGAAAATTTCTTCGTGCTCCTCGCCAGGCTTGCGATAACTGTCGTAGACCAAAGCAAACTGCTCTCCACGCCTTGAGAGCGACAAAACTTTTGTATCCCAATGAAAAACGATGTTGGGACCCTTGGCAGTGATTTCGTTCAAGATGCTGGTGTTGATCGCCGGAGCATTATCTGATCCGCAGTGCAGCAATTCCTGATAGTGATAGGTCATGCCGGCTAAGGTCGCTTTTTTATGGATCCATTCGAGATCTTCTGCATCCGGCTTTACGACCGGAATTTCAACGGGGGCATGAGTGAGAATGGTATGACGGATGGTATCAAGCCGTTTTTGTAATTCTTGTTCACCGATGAGATCGTATAGTCGGCCACCAATGACAGGCGAAGCAGACAAAATTACTTTGAAGTCGTTCCAGCTGCCGGCTGATTGTCCAGGAGCACAGTAACTGCAGGCTTTGGGCGGACAGACGGAAAGCTTGCCCTGGTCTATCGGACAGGGATAACGTTTGTCGTAAGTCGGGCCTACGTCAAAAACATGTACTTCAACGTTGGCTCCTGCTAATTCTTTCAGCGCAAAGAGTCCGGAGGCACCCAAGCCAACGAGAGCGAGTTTTTGCATTACTCCATCATGAACAAAAAGTCGTGAAAAATTCTGGGCTTGCGCCCATCAACAAATAATAGCATTTTAACCGCCTCCGGCCCAGCCCTACTTCTTGCCGGACGGGAATAACACATCTATGCCAGGATTTCTAGTTGGACTGCTAAGTTCAACAGCAGTGGGCGATTCGGCCTCTCTATAACCGGCCAGATTTGGATATTCAATCTGGGCTTCTTTAAGAGATATCTCTTTGAACCGAATTGTCCGCAAATCGGGTACCCAGCCCTTTTCAGGATAGTAACGGTCTGCGCTCAAGACCAATTGCCTGCAAGGCAGAAGTCCATAGATAGAAGATATGGCGAGGCTAACGTTGGGATCGAATGCGCTTTTGTCTAGAAGTTGGTAGCGTAAGCCCGTTATCAGCTTTAACTTCTCACGGGTAAGCGCGTCTATAACCGTGAATCTGCATGGTTCGTAATAGAGACCTGATTCAAATCCGAAACTGTGCATCGTGCCAATGCGCTTTGTCGCCGGAAAAACGGGACGCTTCGTATCTCTTGTTACATCTAAACCCTCTGTCACCCACAGGTCCATGCTTTCTTTGGCGTAAGTTTTCGTTATCCTGCTATAAACGACAACCTCCCAGGTTGGCGCTTTAGTAACCATTTCTACTCGCCAGAGCAAGTGTTTGAGACGCACACCATCTTTGGTTGCATAAATGATGGTGTGATTTTTGATTTGCATTTGTTCCAGTACGTAAGCCTTGTTTTGGGTGGTGCTGCCCATCCCAACTTGCGCAAAGCCAAGAAGCAAAATCAATGCGAACAATATGATCATGCCACTGTCCTAGGCGTTCACTGTCTCGTTTAGCTTGGTTGTGGTTTGAATCAACTGGTGAATGGCTCGGCGCGCTTTATCGCCAACTTCGCTTGAGCGTCTCTGGGCAATCGATTCAATTGCACTGGCAAAAGCATAGAAACGATCGATCGACATATGTGTCGCTTTTGGATTGGGAAGAAGACTGCGCATATAGCCTCTTAAGTTGTTTGTTTCTTTTTCGGTAAGAGGTTGCACGATATCGAGAAGCGGTTTGAGCGAACGCAAGGAAATAAGAGGCGTTTGATAGGCGATCACACCGCCTGAAATGGCACGATGCAAAAGGGCACATTGCGGAAGTGGTGCCGGTTTGTCTTTATCGCTTGTTGGTGCAGCGGTAAGGAGATCGTCCCACTCTTCAAAATTATGGAGGAGGTGCAAAAGGGAATCGGTGCGTTTACCTTCTTTGGCTTGCATGGGTAGAAGCCCGTAAATAAGCGGTCGAGATTCGCACATATCGACATCTTTGGAAACGTTCAACATCACTCCGGAAAGACTGGAAGCCCTAAAAATATTGGCTTGCTCATTCAATTGATTGATACGGCCGGGTGCAAAACTCACTTCTTTAATAGCAAACTCTTGACAGAGCATGACATCGAGAACGGCATCACCAACAACTGCCCCGAATTCAGCAGTTGTGATGTTGCCAGTCACAAAGTAAATACTGACTTCTGGAATATTGCGGCCGAACGAGACGTGCAGCGTTCCTGTAACCTTTTCAAGGCTCAAAAACTGCATAACATTGAAGATTGTTCCTTCGCGAACAGATGTTATGTGAAAGTTTATGCCCACGCCGTATTCCTAATCAGGACCCCAGAATTTTCGCCCATTTCTTAGATTATATTCTTTACCCGCGACTAGCGCGCGTCAGACTGTGCCGCTTCTCTGTTTTCTTTCTGAAAGGGCTTCTTTTACCTTCTCTCGATCGTCAAAGGCGATAGTTCGATCGTTGAGAATCTGGTAGTTTTCATGGCCCTTGCCCGCTACCACGACGACATCATGTTCGGATGCAACTGAAATTGCATGCTGAATAGCCTGGGCGCGATCGGCCTCAATATTTGCACTCGCCAACCGATTTAGGCCGGCCAGGATATCTGCAATTATCTTATCCGGTGATTCGCTGCGTGGATTATCCGAAGTGACGATAATTACGTCGGCCAATCTTTCGGCGATTGCTCCCATTTGTGGTCGTTTCGAGGCATCGCGATCGCCGCCGCATCCGAACACAACAAGCAAGCGGCCTTCTTCTGGAACGAGACACCGGGCTGCTTTCAGAATGTTTTCAAGGCTGTCCGGTGTGTGCGCATAATCGACGATACAAAGTGGTTTCGTTGCCACAATTTCAAAACGACCCGGCACACCGCGGAATTTTTCCAGTGCGGAAATGGCGAGATCCATATCCACACCTTCGCCATACGCAATCAGTAACGCCGCCATGACATTGTAAACATTGAAAGGACCGTTTAAATGCAAGTTGAGATGGCGCGGCCCTATAGGTGTTTCCAGATCGAGCTTGCAGCCGCTGAAATCGTATGTGGCTTTGCGCACGCTCAGATCGGCATTGGCATGAAAACCGTAAGTGTATGTCTTTACGCTCTTGTTGAGAACAGCCAGGAACCGCTCGGCATGCGGATCATCAAGGTTGATTACGGCGGATTTGTTTGCTTGCTTGCCGTTTGCTAACTGCTCGAAAAGCATTAACTTGGCGCGACAGTATGCCTCCATCGATTTGTGAAAATCGAGGTGATCTTGTGTGATGTTCGTCAAACAAGCACTGACAAATTCGCATTGCGCAACACGCTTTAGCGAAAGGGCATGGCTTGAGACTTCCATCGTTACGTGTGTAATTCCGTCTGCCAGCATCTGGGCAAAATCGGCCTGCAAATCCGGTGCTTGTGGAGTGGTATGAGCACTTTTACCGCTTCTTTCTTCACCCGTTTGCGATTGCCAGTGTGCTCCTAAGGTGCCGATTAAACCGGTTGGATGGCCTGCCGAAAGGAAAATCTCTCTGACGAGATGAGTAGTTGTGGTTTTGCCATTGGTGCCTGTCACACCCAAAACCCGTAATTTTGTGCTGGGATGATCGTAGAAAGAATCGGCTGCGTAAGCCAATGCCGCGCGCACATCAGCGACATTCACAACCGGTTTTGCGCAATCTAAATGGAAGTTCGAATCTTCAGTAAATATGCAGGAAGCACCATTCTGGATAGCCTGATTGACGAATTCCACGCCATCATGATGTTCGCCGGGAATGCAAAAGAAGGCATCGCCTTTTTCGACATGGCGAGAATCAATTTTGATACCAGAAACTGTAATTGCCTGAGGCTCGGATGCACCTTGCATCTGAACGGCAGCATTCGGTTGTAAGAGGGCCTTAAGTGTTTTGCTCAATGCTCAAAATAGAAAAGAAGAAAAGATGAGCCAGAGAGTTTGAACGCAATGGCTATCAGCTATTAGGATAAACGCTAACGAGCTTTCTGCCACGTGATTCTTCGAACTTTACAATACCGGCGACCGTCGAATAAAGAGAATCGTCATTACCGCGCAAGACATTTACGCCAGGATGAATCTTCGTGCCGCGCTGGCGAACTAAGATGGCGCCCGGCAAAGCGGCTTCGCCAGCATACATTTTTACACCCAGTCTTTTGGGTTGGCTGTCGCGTCCGTTGCGCGTTGAGCCAGCGCCTTTTTTATGTGCCATTTCGATTCACTCCCATCTATCAATTGGAAAGTTGCTACTTCTTCGGTTTACTTTCCGGTTTCTTCGCAGTCTTGGTTTCTGATGCGCCAGAGGCTTTTTTAGATTCTTTCGCTTCTGGTTTCTTGGCTTGTTTGGCTGGTTCCTTGGCTGGCTTTGGAGCAGTTTCTGCTTTGGGCTTGGTTTCAGCCTTTGCTTGTCTTTCTTCGGCCTTTGCCAGCACCTTGTCATTCAAAACAATAGAATCAACCAACACTCTTGTGAAATGTTGACGGTGACCCTGTTTCTTACGTGTACCTTTTTTTGGTTTTTGGTGATAGACGATGATCTTTTTCGATCGCCCAGTTGACAACACCTTGCCAATTACCTTGGCTCCTTCCACAACTGGTGCACCAAGCGTAGAATCTTTGCCGTTGACAAGCATGAGGACGCGGTCGAACACAAATTCGTCGCCGTCATTCAGTTCTTGCAGGTCTAGATCAACAAAACGCCCAGCTTCTAATTGGTATTGTCTACCAGAAGCTTCCACAATCGCAAACATGGTCGTCTCCATTTCACCCGAAGGCGTACTGGGCCTGCCAATAAGTAGTCAAGCCGGAATTTCATATCGTACCAGCCATTTGGACTGCTGGTCAACTTCAGAGTCTTTCTTTAAGTATTGTAGGGGCACGGCTTAACCGCGATGCCCTATCATTGCAAAAAGCGTTGTTAAAGCCGCTTTTTATCGCTAATAACATCTGGAAACTGGATATAGAACCGCGCCATGAGTGACTCAGCTAACGACTCAGAATTGGGAAGAAGCAAAAAAAGCAGCACCCCACCTGAACATTTACAACACCTCCTCAATTTAGGCTGGAGTCCGAAGTCACCGCTCATTCAAAAATATGTGCTCAAGTTCCGCCTGGAATCGAAGCTTGCCGAATGGGAAAAGTTGCAGAGTGCTTCATCAAATTTCAAGAACGGTTAACTTATTTACAGGCACGAAATCCCGCTTCACAAGCGGATCTTTAGCTGGTTAACAGTCAAAACTAACGTTGCCAATGGTGGAAATTCCATTAAAGCCACATTGATCGGTTTAGACTCAGTCTAAGATATGTGGTGAAGCACTATATTTCTACTCGTTGGGGTAACACTCGTTATGTTGCAAGTTGGTAAAAGAGCACCGGACTTCGATATGCCCTCCACAAAGGACATGAAGACGCTCAAAGAAAATGTCCGATTGTCCGACTACAAGGGCAAATACCTCATCCTATTTTTCTATCCTCTCGATTTCACGTTCGTTTGCCCAACCGAACTGAAGGCATTCGACACACGATACGACGAATTCAAAAAAGCTGGCGCTGAAGTAGTTGCTGTATCTACTGACAGTGTGTTCAGCCACAGAGCATGGATCAGCACTGGTGAAGATAAAGGCGGACTTGGTTCGCTTAGATATGTACTCGCATCCGACATCACCAAAGATGTCAGCCGTGATTACGGCGTCCTCATGGAAGATCAAGGTATAGCTTTGCGCGGCTTGTTCATAATCGATCCAGAAGGCATTCTGCAATATCAAGTTGTACACAGCTTGAACATTGGCCGCAGCGTGGATGAATCTCTGCGCGTTTTGGAAGCCATCAAAACTGGTGGACTCTGCGCAGCTGATTGGAAGCCAGGTCAGAAGCCTCTTGCTGTCTAAATTAGCAAGTGCTGCAAACTGATTTTTGCACTCCTCATAGGTGAGGGTTGGGCTTCTCTGCCCGGCCCTCTTTTTTTATGCGCTCCGGTGACTCTTTCGTCGCCTTCTCCGCGCGTATTCGCGCTGCGCTCTGCCATTGCTCTTCGCAACGGCTGCGCTTCGCTTAAACATCATAAAAGAGCTCCTGCGCTTCGTTCGTTGCCGTGTCTGCGCGTGTTCTCGCTAAAAACAAAAGCGCTCCGTTGGCTCCTCCGTCGCCGTCTCCGCGCAGTCGCTTTGCTTAATGAGTTTCTTCTGGCGATAGCGCGTTAGAATGTACAGGGTGAGCCGGTCAAGATCGGGAATACACTCAATAGGCTCACTACATATTTCTCGGATTGGAGGTTTTATGGGATTAAGAATGGACGACAAAATGCCGCCATTAGAAGGCGGTACAGATTGGTTCAATTCTCAACCTCTCACTGCTGATTATTTCGAGAATGCGCCCACGCTTATACATTTTTGGGCGGTAAGCTGTCATAGCTGTAAGGACTCTTTGCCTGATGTAGAAAGATGGGTTGAAACTTATGGATCACAGGGGCTCAGGCTAGTATCTGTGCATATGCCGAGGCAGGAAAGTGATACCAACGTCGAGTCTGTCAAAGAGGCGATTGCTGAGTACCACATAAAATGGCCATGCGTGGTAGATAATTGGCATACAATTACGGATGCCTATCAAAACAAGTACGTGCCTGCCTACTATCTCTTCGATCGAGATGGCAAGCTTCGCCATTTCCAAGCTGGCGAAAAAGCAGCCAAGATGGTTGAGCCCGTTATTCAAAGAGTTCTTTCTGCCAGCGAAGAAAAGGTGCCTGCTGAGAGTTAAAAGTCCAAACAGATTACTCAGAAACTGGATAACAAAATGACTCAAATAATTGAAATATCAAGGTCTCATCGACTTTTTGAAAGAGCAAAGGCGGTGATACCAGGTGGTGTCAATTCGCCAGCTCGCTCCTGCAAAGCGGTGGGTGCCGATCCCATATTTATAGATCGAGCTGATGCAGCCTATTTGTTCGATGTTGATGGTAATCGATTAATTGATTACGTCTGCTCCTGGGGACCGATGATTCTGGGTCATCGCCATCCGAGAGTGCAAGAAGCTCTTGAAGATGCGCTTGTGCGTGGTACCAGTTATGGTGTGCCTTGTCCGAATGAAGTGCAATTGGCCGAACTCATATGCGCAACAGTTCCTTCCATTGAAATGGTTCGCATGGTCAATTCCGGAACGGAAGCGACCATGTCTGCAATTCGCCTGGCACGAGCTTTTACAAAAAGATCTCGCATCATAAAGTTTGATGGATGCTATCACGGTCATGGTGATTCGTTGCTTGTTAAAGCGGGATCGGGACTTGCGACTCTGGGCATTGCCAGTTCCGCTGGTGTGCCGGAAGAATTGGCGAAATTGACTTTGTCGTTGCCTTTTAATGATCTTGACGCTGTTAAGAAAGCATTTGATGAGCACAAAGATATTGCTGCCATTATCGTTGAACCGATCGTTGGCAATGCTGGACTCATTCTTCCCAAGGAAGGATATTTAAACGGTTTGCGGGATCTCTGCACCAAACACGGTGCCCTACTGATATTTGATGAAGTGATGACGGGCTTCCGTGTTGCTCGTGGCGGCGCGCAAGAACTTTACGGTGTTAAGCCTGACCTTACAACACTCGGCAAGATCATTGGCGGCGGGCTACCCGTGGGCGCCTATGGCGGCCGCAAAGATATTATGGAACTGATTGCTCCTCAAGGCGATGTTTATCAAGCCGGCACTCTTTCCGGTAACCCGCTGGCGATGGCAGCCGGTCTTGCCCAATTGAAAGCGTTGACTGCCAGTAGCTATGAAGTATTGAAGGCGAAAACCCAGAAGCTGGCAGAAGCTCTTGCTGACCTGGGCACAAAGAAGTTGCCAGTGCAAGTTGTGCACGTAACCGGAATGATCACGGTCTTCTTCAATAACGAAGCAGTTACAGACTTTGAAATTGCCAAAAAATCCGATACTGAATTCTTTGGAAAAGTAT
>CAJCIF010000022.1 GCA_903970355.1 Actinomycetota bacterium | reverse complement strand
GCTGCCGTTAATGCCAACTACTTCAAAAAAGACGGCACACCGCTTGGCACTCTTATTGTTGACGGGGAATGGGTCGCCGGGCCTTTATACGATCGCGTTTCGCTTGGCATAACTAAAAAGGGCTTCGGCCGAGTAGACCGGGTAAAGCTGGGTGGTCAGCTTGCTACCTCCAATACCGAAGTACCGAATATCTGGATTAACAACATTAATCAACCTCGCCGCACCGGCTCAAGGCTGGTTGCTTATACGCGCCGCTGGGGAAGTTTCATTCGCTTACCTTACGAAGGATGTTGTG
The DNA here is from genome assembly GCA_903970355.1 of Actinomycetota bacterium. Taxonomy (GTDB): domain Bacteria; phylum Cyanobacteriota; class Vampirovibrionia; order Obscuribacterales; family Obscuribacteraceae; genus CAJCIF01. Next base: position 12,790 of record CAJCIF010000022.1, on the reverse strand, counting down.
TTGCACTTGATGCAACCGGGCGAGTCGTAGATAAAAGCCTGCAATCGTTGACGATTCCTTATGGCGGAATGGTTTTGACTGATTCAACAGGCGGGCCGGTCAGCAAATTAAGAGTCGGAGACCGCACGTACATGACCTGGCAAACAGCACCCAGTACCTGGAGTGATGTTGTGGAAGCGGTGAGCGGCGGGCCACTCCTTATAAAAGATGGCGATCTTTATGTAGACCTGAAAGACGAGCGTTTCCGCGCCGGCTGGACGAGTGCCAGCATACATGCGCGTACGGCCGCAGCCGTAACAGCTAACAATCACCTCTTATTGGCAACGGTTGAAGGCGCCCACACACTCTGGGATCTAGCCAAATTCCTGCAAAAAATGGGAGCAAAGGAAGCCCTTAACCTGGACGGTGGCGGTTCGACAACCATGGTCGTAAAAGGTGAAGCCGTAACCAGAGCGCCTAAATCTGCCGAACGTCGCGTTGCCAGTTCAATTGGTGTGTTTGTCGGCGAACCGCCGCCCCATCATTATTCGACCTATCAAATACACGATGACATTAGCCAATTCGTCAAAGATGACGAAGGCGGGAACGTTGAGGAATTATCAACTTCCAACCTCGCCACTCATTCAACAATCACCCATTGATGATTGCTATGATTTGATCTGATCGCATACGGTTTCCCTTCTGCCACTTGGATCACTCATGGGCAATGACAGATTCGCAGTAGGTGTCGACTTCGGCGGCACCAAAATTGCCGCAGGTGTCGTTAACCTTGAGACTGGGCAACTTGTGGGCACGGCTCGCAAGAAGACGCGCACCCAGCAAGAACAAGACGATATCGTAAAGCGATTGATCGCAGCAATCGATGAAGCCTTGATGGAAGCGGGGATGGAAGCAAAGCACGTTTCCGGAATAGGTGTCGGTGCTCCCGGCCAGGTAAACCGCGAAAAAGGGGTATTGCTTTTTGGACCGAATGTATCCTTAACCGACTTACCAATTGCAGATCCGATCAGCAAGCACTATGGCGTGCCATGCCGATTGGGAAACGATGTTGAAGTAGCCACCCTGGGCGAGCAATATTTTGGAGCGGGTAGAGGTTGCAGTAGTTTCGTTTGCGTTTTTGTTGGCACTGGTATCGGTTCAGGCATCATTCAAGATGGCAAACAACACTTAGGCGCAAGCGCAACAGCAGGAGAAATCGGCCACATAGTGCTTGTTCCGGACGGCAAACAATGCGGGTGCGGAGCCTTTGGTTGCCTGGAAGCTTATGCATCACGCACCGCCATCACAAAAGCTATCGTTGCTGGTTTGAACCGCGGCCAAGATTCGATGATTCGCGAAAAAGTTGATCTCACCAAAGGGACATTGCGATCGAAAGCGATTGCCAATGCAATTGCAGCCGGTGATACGCTCGTCACGACAATCGTAACGAGCGCTGCTCAATCGATGGGAGCAGGGCTTGCCACGATTATCAATTTCTACAATCCGACCAGAATCATTCTTGGTGGCGGAGTGATTGAAGCAATAGATATGTACTTTCAAATTGCAGAACAAGAAGCACGCAGACGCTCTCTTCCCATTGCTGGAAGGCGTGTCGAAATAGTGCGCGCCGAGTTGGGTGACTATGCCGGTATCGTAGGCGCGGCACTCTTGGTGCGCTCAAGAGAGCTTGCTTCCAATTTGCCTTGATGCAAATGATCTTGACTCGAATGATCTTGACTCGAATGATCTTGATGCAAATGATCTTGATTTAGTCGCCCTTGGTAGGTATTTCGCTTTTTCATTTCCGCTTCGATGCGTTCCGACACTCTCGACTTTTCGAATGACCAGCTCGGAGCGCACAGTTCGTCTTTCGTTCCTTCAGCCACCATGCGCATTACGACTACATTTGGCGGCAGCAATTCGAGAGCGCGAATAACGAGATCGATGTAAGCATCTTCAGAAAGCAAAGGCAAATCGCCGCGACGATAATCTTGTTCCATCGCCGTTCCTTTGTAGACACACAATTGGTGAATTTTGACACCGTCAATTGGTTGCTTTGATATTTGGCGGACAGTGGAAAGCATTTGTTCTTCTGTTTCACCAGGCAATCCAAAAATAAGGTGCGTTGCTACTCTGAGATTGCGCTTCTTGGCGCGTTCGACTGCATCGAAATATTCCTCCGCGCTGTGACCTCGATTTATTTTCGCAAGTGTTTCGTTAAATGCGCTTTGCAGTCCGATTTCAAGCCAGACAAAAGTACGCTCGTTATATGCCGCGAGCAAGTCAAGCACATTATCAGGTAAACAATCCGGCCGCGTCCCGATGCAAAGGCCGACAACATCGTGAGTATCCAGGGCGAGATCGTAGAGTTCTTTCAGTACTCCTTCCGGTGCGTATGTGTTTGTAAAAGCTTGAAAATAAGCAAGAAACTTGTTGGCTCGATAGCGTTTTTTTATGCGGGTTATGCCTTTCTCCAATTGCTCTTTCACGCTTATGTAGCGATTAATGGTTGGCGCACCAGATCCGCGATCATCACAAAATGTGCAACCGCCGAAAGCCCTTTCGCCATCTCGATTCGGACAAGTAAAACCGGCATCAAGAGGAACTCGATAGACGCGTTCCCCAAATTCGTCCTTGAGGTAATGATTGAAACTGTTGTAGAGACTGACTTCGGTCATTTGAAATCGCCTATTTTCACTAATAGTTTAGTATTGCAGCGAATTTGTGGGTTAGGTAAGGCCTGTTGACACCTCAGATCGTGGTTTGTTATTCTGGCCCTTCGGACTCTGGCACCAGGCTGGACGCTTGCTACGCGTCTTCCAGAATTTTCGTTTTGCCCCCATCGTCTAGAGGCCTAGGACACCTCCCTTTCACGGAGGCGACACCGGTTCGAATCCGGTTGGGGGTAGATTTTACAACTGCAATTATTTCATACTGTTACGGTTGGAGCCGGGCCGGTTCCGACCGTTGTTGTTTTTGGAAGCAAGCAAGAAACATTGCATTTGGCTTTTCAAAAACGTGAATACTAGATGCGCTAATTTGGGCAAATTCTATTCAGTCCCCCGTTTTGACCGTAGACGATATTCTGCGTTGTAGAGCCGATTTCGCCGGCTCTAATTTTTAGAAAAGAATTTAGTTCTTGCGCCCCGAAGAAGTGATCTGTTAGCGTGCTGAGGGTAATCAGAGGTTGTCAGCGGTGAGTTCGGATACCAAACCTGTCAAGCTCGGTGAGTTGCTCATCGCAGCGGGTTTGCTCACCTCTCAAACGCTTGAAGATGCCATAAGAACAGCATCTGAAACTGGGCTGCCAATTGGCAGGGTGTTGATAATGTCGGGCGCTATGAGCGACAACGCGTTGCAAGGAGCGATCGGCGCTCAATCGATGGTGAAGGATCAGCTTCTCGAACCAAATAACGCCGTTGAAGTTCTCAAATTGATTGCCCAGCTAAATATTCCTTTTGAAGAAGCTCTTACGAAACTGAATTTTCAAGCTCGTGAAGAGGCCCGTACTACGAAATTGGGGCAGTTATTGACAGCCGCCCAGGTGATATCGGAGCGACAGCTGGCCGAAGCGTTGCAATCCAGCCAGGAAACAGGGCTTCCCACCGGTCGCATTCTGGTTTTAACGCAAGCGATTACGGAAACTATGCTTTCGGCGGCCTTAACCGCCCAGGTGTTGGTTCGCGACGGCAAAGTGTCAAGAGAACAAGCAATTGAAGGATTGGCTTCGGCAAGACGACGCCGCGTCAGCATCGAAACTTCCCTTGCCGATCATGGTTACTTCCGTCCACCTGTAAAACAGTCAGTCAAGCTTGGTGAACTCTATGTTCTATCCGATCTGCTTTTGGAAAGCGATCTGATGACTGCTCTAGAAAAATCGCTTGTGCAGCGAGTTCCGATTGGACAGATTTTTCTGCAAGCCGGCCTTACAACGGATGCCGTCTTAGAAGCAGCATTGAAGTTGCAAGAGATGGTGGCAAACGGCACACTCAACAGTTTGCAGGCCTCTCAAGCCCTCAAGCAAGTAGCCATGCAGCGTTTCACGTTATCGCAAGCGCTGGCAGATCTCGGTGCAAAACAACCGGCCAAAGATGATCCCTTTCAAATTGGCGATATCCTGAAAGCTGCCAACATTGTTACTGAGGAAGATATTAAGAAAGCAATTGAACTCAGTGTTAAAAATTCCGGCTTGTTCGGTCGCATGCTTCTATCAGCAGGTTTCATAGACGATGCGCTTCTCAACTCAACATTACGCGCTCAGTTTTTGATTCGCGAGGGCTTCTTGAATATGGAGCAGGCTATCATTGCGCTTACGCAATGCCGTCAAACCGGCCAGCCCTTTGATGAGGTCATACAACAGCTCGGATGGACGTTTCCAACAAGAGCTAGCGTTTAATAAAATCTCGTGATACCGTATTCGGTGAGGTTGCAACGTCCCACCATTCGGATCAATTACAAATGAGATGTTCAGTTACAGATAACATGTTCAGATCGGATCAACTACAAATGAGCTGTTCAGTTATAGATAACTTGTTCAGATCGGATCAACTACAAATCAGCTGTTCAGTTACAGATAACTTGTTCAGTCCGCTTCATTCGCCAATTGACGACTTTCTTATTCTTTTGAAGATTGCAATAAAAGTGTCAGAATTATAATTGTTCTGAAAAACCATGGTCAAACAGGTTTGATATGTTCGCAAATCCAAAGCGCATTTTCATATTTGGTTTGATTGCCCTATTTACGCTCTCGGCAATTGTGTATCTGGCTGCCTGGCGAACCACTACTGATGTGGCAAAGCTCGAAAGTTTTGTCGATGCACAAAGAGAATATCGGGCTCATCTTTCTCAAGCTGTCTCATTGCTAAAAGATGCTGAGGTCGCTGCGCGCAGCTATGTGCTTACCGGCAAACCCTCCTTCCTAACACCATACAGCGCCGCTATTGCGTCACTGCCTGCCAAGCTTAACCAGCTTGGCCTGGAAATTCGCGAAAATTCGACCCACGACAGTCTCATGAACAACATCGAATTCGGCCTTAATCAGGAGCTTCGCGAGCTCAAACAATTAATTGAATTAAAAGCGAACAACCTTGATCAAGACACTCTTATTCAGGCTTTAGAAGACCATAGGAAAACTATGGATACGGTAAATGCATTAACGAACCAGCTTGATGGCAGTTTATTTGCTGCTACCACCTATGATTTGCACCAAACCCGCAACGATCTCTCCTCCGTGCAAAACTACTACCCAATTCTGGGAATCCTTATGCTGAGCGGCTTTTTATTGTTGTTTGTACAAGTGGTGCGGCTCTTTTCTACAGAAGAACTTTTGTTTTTGTCCAATGAGCGCTTGATCGAAAACGAACAACTCGTAAATGTTGTGCTCACCAACATGGCCGATGCCGCTCTTTATTTCGACAAAGATTACAAGCTGCTTCTCGTAAATCCAGCTGGTAGAGCGCTTTTTGGCGATCACATTGGAATGCAGAAACAGGCTAGTGCATGGACATTGGCATTCAATAGTTACTTTGCCGATCGAAGAACTCTCGTTCCCCTAGAAATGCAACCGGCACTCCGAGCCCTTAATGGAGAGACGGTTCGCAATGCAGAAATTTACCTGCAAAGTAAAACGGGACAAGGCGGTATGTTCGTAAGCGTAGATGCAAGCCCCGTTCGAAACCCCAAAGGTGAAGTTATCGGCGCCGTATGCGTCACTCGCAATATCGACAAACATAAACTGTTAGAGCTCGAATTGGTAACAGCAAGAGATGCGGCCTTGAAGACTTCCATGATCAAATCGCAGTTTCTTGCCAATATGAGTCACGAGATTCGTACACCGCTTGGTGTAATCATGGGCATGTCGGAATTGATCTCAGACACCGATTCTCTTGGCGAAATTCATGGTCTCAACAAGCACGTAATGGACTCAGCAAGCCATCTTCTTGATTTGTTCAATGAGGTTCTGGATTTTTCGAAAATAGAATCAGGCAAGTTTGAAATAGAAATTGAAAAGGTGAACGTGCGCGATCTCGTTACCGGAGTCGTCGACATGATGACCCCCGATGCCCGTGCCAAAAACCTGGAGCTGAAGAGCGAAATAGCCGAGAAGGTACCGCAAAGTATTGATGGCGATGCCAGCCGAATTAGACAAGTACTTTTGAATCTAATAAACAACGCCATCAAATTTACAGAGGAAGGATTCGTACGCGTACAGTGCGCTATGAAAGGTGAAAGCACGCTTGAAATAATCGTTTCCGACACCGGCATCGGCATCGATCCCGAATTACAAACGCAAATATTTCAACCATTCGTTCAAGCAGACATCTCCAACACAAGGAAATTTGGTGGCGTCGGCCTCGGTCTTTCGATCAGCAAAAGCCTCGTTCACCTGATGCGCGGTTCAATAACTTTCGAAAGCGCCCCCTCAAAAGGTTCAACATTTTGCGTTGATCTACCAATTCGTTAAACCGTCAGATTTTCGCCAAATCGCCACCCCCACCTTTCCCTTTTTTTCGATTCAACTAGGTGTCCGAATTGTAGCGACACTCCGGACAGGCTTTGGGTTTTCAAAATGGCAGGGGCTTCCGAGGCTTAATTTTTACTATCCACTATCGTATGTCCGTGGAAAGAAGAAGAATCCTGGTCCAGGAGTGGCAACGGAATTTGTGATTCCGGCCTCTCCTGGATCAGGTCTTCGAGTTCTCAGGCGCGTCTGATCTGGTGCGCCCTGTAGCGGTGGGTGTGGTTGCGTTTGGCGAGGGCGCCGAAGAGAGCGAGGAAACAAGCGATCAACGCCGAAAGCAGCCAAGTCCAGGCGCCCACGTGAGTGAACAGAAAACTGCGGTCGAAGAGGGCCCAAAGTGAGAGCAAAGCCCATACCGCAGCCAGAATTGTGGCCAGAACGTTGAAGAAAACACTCCAGCGTCCCACACTATAAGTCGAGTAGATCCTTAGCATGGTGAGTCTCCCTAACATTTTTTAGGAGGTTTCAACCGACACATCGAGATTGATATGCCGGTCCCGATACGCTGTTACTCAACTACAGTCTTTCAACTGCAGTTGATTAACTGCAACTGTCTTCATATCATTCAACTGCAACCGCAGCACCACCCGGCAACGACCCCTCTGGTAGGCGATCGCGTCGAGCAATGTACGGACTGACCTCCACCACCTTCGGTGCATGGGGATCCTTGCCATGGTACGGTCGCCGCCTCCAGTAGCCTGGATGGAAGTGGCAACTCATTTCACGGCCGACAGAAGCGCGCACTGCCGCTTGTTCTTCTTCCGTTCCCTCCAGACCCATGTAAAGCCTTTCTTTTCGGCCCAATTTGAATTTGGAAGTGACAGCAAAGATTTCGGCGAGATTGCTTATCGCATTTGGATCTGGTCTGCCACTCGGGAAACTAACTTGACCACCTGGTGCTTGTGTTGTAGCCACCAGATGATTTTCCCGAACAGGCAAGCTACTCAGATAGAGAGGCAAACCGAGGGCGATGCGTAGAATCTGCACCTGCCTCTCCATCAAAACTTCTGGAGTGGACGCCTTATTGCGCTCCCATTCTTCACGCGTAATGCGGTCGAGGCATTCGAGAATTGGTTCGTTCCTGTCCTTACCGAATGCGAGTGTGAATAAGGTGCCTTCGCGTAGTTCGATTTCGCGAATAAGGCGCGTCACTTCCTGCGAAGCAAGCGCATTCCTGCCCTTCTTGACCAACTTTTCCAGGTGAACGCGATCGACGCTCTTATAGCCGCGCAGATCTTTTCGGAGGCCGGCGAAGGTCCATGGACCACCATCCGCTCCTGCGTTCACCACAATCATGTCGCACTCCTGACCGCTTGCATTCATAAGCGGAAAGGAAAGTTCAATTGCAAAAGCATCGAAGGGCAGGTGGATGTCCTCCCATGTCATGTCTCTGAGGGATGTGTGCTCGAGAACCTTTTGCAATTCCGGCTGAATCTGATAGATGCGCCGAGAATGGCCACACCATCCAGACAGGAGTAACGGTACATAGCTCCAGTAGGAATAGAGAAGTTTGGGATCCGGCGGGCCGAAGTCGTCGATCGTAAATTCTCTTTTGCCGTTGAGACGGGTCAGGAGATATTGCCGGAAGTGTACGTAGTTTTGCACGGCGCGAGGATTTGCGCTGTACAAAAGTGGCTGTTTCGTAGCTGCGCGCAGGCGTTCGGTTACGTGCACGAGATACCACATATCCTCCCAAGCTCTCAAAACGAATTCGAGAGCGGAGGCAGGTGCCAGAGTTTTAGTCATTGGCAAGTCCTTTCGCGGCACATGCTTGATGCAAGTGCATTTGGGTGGTCACTATCAAACCTCGGATGAGGTTTGGGTTTGCTCTCGAATTCAAAATGCGACTAACTTATGAAGCGTTCATCTCTGAAAAAAAATATGTATGTAATTGAGTTGAACCTAGTAATGATTAGACACAGCAGTCAAGAGAATGATTTCTCAGACCAGGTGGCTTCTCTCAAGCCTTTATCCATGAGCCTATAGAGATCAATAACTTATATTGAGGTTTCTGAAGAGTCAGCTTCATACAACTTGACCAGCCACAACGGTTACTCATCAATTAGAAAATTGGATTAGTTACTAAGTGAGCACGCCTGGCGAAGCAAGCAGGAGTTATCACAGCAGTTGATCAGGCTCCGGTGCGGAACTCACATTCGCTCGAAACGTCATCACTTCTCGAATCGTGTAAGAGGAGTATCAAAAAATGAAATTGCAATTAGCATCGGCGCTCGGTTTAATCGCCGCCGTAACAGTATCCGGCTCGGCTGTATATGCCGATAGTTATTCATCCGTAACCACCACAGAAAGTGCTCCGTTAATGGAACGCACTACCACTGTTCAATCTGCTCCTGCTGTTATAAGAGAAGAAGCAGCTCCGGTTATCGTTGAACCGCCGGCTAACAATACGACCATCATCAAGAAGAAAACGCATGCACACCACTTGCTGAACCTTGGTGTTGTGAAAGTATTCTAACACCACCTGTGGTGCCATGAATCGAGGGCGGCTACGGCCGCCCTTTTTTATTGTGTTACTGGGATCGTAGAGCGCTCAACTACCAATTCGCGCTGCTGAGCGTTTTTTGTTCGCGCGTCATGAGTGCAACCGCCGTGTCCAGGCGTTCTAGATGTTGATCGAGAGTTTTCTTTCCAAAAGAAAGCTCGTGATTTTTGAAGAAGTCCGCAACGTCGGACTGCAACTCAGTTGTGACAAGACCAGTACAACCATCAAGCATTCTTACTACTAATTGCATTGGAAAGTACTCGTGAATTTCGGTCCACTTCTCTTTTGTGAAATGCCAGGCGAGCGAACGCGCATATGGATTGAGGAGAAGCTCGCGCAGCAGAAACGGCGCGTTTTGACTTCTCACTTCGCCGTTCAATACCATTTCGAGCGCCTTTCTAATCTGCTTTTCGCCTCGAAAGCGTGCCAGAGAATAGAGATAGCGATCTTGTTCTTGGGGTGTGGCAGCTTCTTTGAAGCATTTTGTGAAATGCGTAAACTCGGCATCACCACCAGCAAAAGCAGTTACGGAAACCAATGATGGCACCAATTCAGGATTGACACTTGCTTTGTCTTTGTCATACTGCGAAAGCATCTCCAAACAGCGCGCTTGCACACTGCTATCATTACCAAAAACGGCAAGGCAACTAATTAGTTGTGCCCTGACTTGATCCAAATTTGATTCTGATTTTCGTTTGGCATCCGGCCAACCAATTTCGTTCAATAACGGTTGAACCAGTTTTGCAACATAGGCGTTGAGGTTCTGTTCTTGATCGTTGCGAACCAGCCTGTACAGGTACTGCAAAGAAGTAACTATCGGACTCCAAACGTTCTTGTCCCGCTCGTTAGCGAAAATATTCAGGAACTTGAGGTATTCCGCCAGCGATGATCGATTTGCCAATGTCAGAGCCCAGGCATCGGAAATGAGATTGAATTTTTCAATTACTTCGAGCTCAGGCATTGTTTCGATTTTGAAAAGAGCGAGAGCTTCTTTATCATATTGGACACGGTAGAAGCCGTGCCCACCAGCATTTACAACCAGCCATTCGACATCCGCTTCAAATTCAACTTCTGCACCTTCTGTTTTGAGAAGGATTCTTTTTTCCACAATTTCATTGCCAGATTTCGCTTTCACGATCACCGGCACTTGGAATTGAGTTTTTTCGCTTTCGCCTTCACTGTACTGGAAGCGTTCCTGCTTCAAGGCATAACGGCGCTTGGAGAGGGTTTCAACCTTAACCAATGGATAGCCCTTGCCAAAGATCCAGGCATCCATAACTTCCGAAACAGGCACATTCGAAGCCGCATAAAGCGATTGCCAAAGATCATCTGTTTCTGTATTTGCGTATTGAAACCTTTGAAGATAGTGGCGAATGCCTTGCCTGAATTTATCTGGTCCAATGTACTGCTCTAACATTCGCAGCACAGATGCGCCTTTTTCATAAGTAAGAATGTCGAACATGGCACCCGCTTCTTCCGGTCTGCCAACCGGGAACTCAATTGAGCGCGTGCTCTTGAGACCATCTATTGTCATTGCCTGCGCCCGAAAAACAGCGAAAGATTCCCATCTTTTCCATTCCGGCTTCCAGGAATCTACCGCCAACATTTCCATAAACGTAGCAAATGCTTCGTTCAGCCAGATGCCGTTCCACCAGCGCATCGTTGTGAGATCGCCGAACCACATATGGGCATTTTCATGGGCAACGACATCGGCAACTCTTTCCAGCTCCGCATGTGAAGCACTGTTCTCGTCAACAAGAAGAGCAGTTTCGCGAAACGTAATCGCTCCTAAATTTTCCATCGCTCCATAAGCGAAATCCGGAATAGCGATCAAATCGAGCTTGTCACCTGCGTAAGGCACACCATAGTATTCCTCGAAATATTTCAAGGAGTGAGCTGCGATCCCTTCTGCAAATTTTCCAAGGTGGAGTTTTTCAGGCCAGGCCCAAATCCGGATGGGAGTTTTATTCACCATAATCGGTGCCGAAGATACAAATGGACCGACGATAAAAGCAACCAAATACGTGGACATTTTTATCGTGTCGCGAAATTTGACAATCTTCTTTCCGCCCGGCAGCTTGGTTTCGCTTTCAACCGAAGCATTCGAAATTGCTGCAAGCGGCTCATCAATTTTAAGACTGACCGCAAAAACAGCCTTGAAATCGGGTTCGTCCCAACACGGGAAGGCCCGCCTGGCATCAGTTGCTTCCAACTGAGTAGTAGCGATATAACGCTCGACTCCGTCTTTATCTTTATATGAGCTTCTATAGAAACCGTGCAGCTTGTCATTGAGTATGCCGGCGAACCGCAGCGAAACTTTGGCCGGGCCTTTCGGGATAGCGCTCGAAAATTTCAAGCGCAACCGTTCTTCTGAATCATCCAGCTCAAGCTCGGCGGGGTTCTTCGTGCCCTTTGAATCCACCAGAAAACATTCGGAAATTTCAAGCTCTACAGCGTTTAACAAAATTTCGGCAGTTGGTGACAAAACCTCTATTGATATCGTCTCTTCGCCTGTAAACGTGGCGTTTTCTAAATTAGGTTCTATTATGATTTCATATCGTTCCGGCACAACATTCCGCGGCAAACGGTAAGATTGAGCGGGCTGATCGAGCGTTGAGCTTGTATGTTGTGACAAGTGAAGCCTCTGGCTGGTTTATGGTAATTCGAAGAGCTAGAGGTTAGCATATTGGGGATTCAGTTTCATTGGAGACGAACGCATGCCAGAAGTCCAGTCCAAGGTAGATACCTATCTTCGCCTTGCTCAACAATTAAGAGTAGATAGCATCAGATGCACCACAGAAGCGGGCTCTGGACATCCTACTTCGTGTATGTCCGCAGCCGATTTAATGGCCGTCTTAATGGCTAAATTTTTGCGCTACGACTTCGATAATCCAACGCAAGCCAACAATGACCGTTTGATTTTCTCTAAAGGACACGCGGCTCCGTTGCTCTATTCCATGTTCAAAGCAGCTGGGGCAATTAATGATACCGAGTTATTGACCCTTAGAAAGTTCGGCAGCCGATTAGAAGGGCATCCAGTTCCACAAATTTTGCCATGGGTTGAAGTTGCCACAGGTTCTCTCGGACAAGGTTTGCCTGATGCTGCCGGCATTGGGTTAGCTGGAAAGTACGTCGACAAACTCGATTATCACGTTTGGGTATTGCTCGGTGATAGCGAGATGGCAGAAGGATCTGTGTGGGAAGCACTTGAGTGCGCCTCATATTACAAACTAGACAATATTGTGGCCATTCTCGATATGAACCGGCTTGGGCAACGTGGTGAAACTGAACTTGGTTGGAACTCTCCTGCCTACGCCGCACGCGCTAAAGCCTTTGGTTGGCACGTCATTGAGATCAATGGACATGATACGGAAGCAATTGAAAAGGCCTATACGGAAGCACTAGCCACCAAAGGTTCACCGACCTTTATAGTTGCAAAAACAGAAAAAGGCCATGGCTTCTCGCAAGTAGCGAACAAAGATGGTTGGCACGGTAAGCCATTTAGCAAAGAGCAAGCAGAAGAAGCCATCAAGGAATTAGGTGGAAACCTAGGCACTACAGTTAAAGTAGAAAAGCGTCCGGTGGCTGCGGCGGCAAAAGTTGCTGATGCCAGTGGAAAGTTCGTTCCTCCAATTTACAGTTCCGATTATTCAACTCGGGAAGCTTACGGCGATGCACTCAAAGCATTAGGCGATGCATTTGCAGATGTTGTGGCCGTTGATGCGGAAGTTTCCAATTCTACTTTTGCTGATAAGTTTAAAAATGCCCACCATGAACGTTTCTTTGAA
>CAJCIF010000021.1 GCA_903970355.1 Actinomycetota bacterium | reverse complement strand
AACCGGTTCTTGAAGTCGACGCTCCGGTAGAGATTCGGCCTCTCGTCGATGCAATTGACGATTTGCTCAGTCGATTAAATACGGACATCGAAGGTCAGCGAAGGTTCATTGCCAATGCTGCCCACCAGCTCAGGACGCCCCTTGCCGGGCTTAAGACGCAGGCGGAGTTGGCTATGCGACAAAAGACTCCCGCCGAGTTGGAACATACGATCAAACAAGTTCACCGCAGCGCGGAAAATGTAACCAGACTTGTGAACCAACTGTTATTGCTTGCCCGCTTGGAACCTTCAAATGCTCTCCAGCAGCCACATATGCCCATCGACCTCAACAACATCGTCAAAGAGGCGACCAGTGATTTAGTTCCATCTGCGTTGACCAAAAATATCGATTTAGGATTCGAAGAGTCTGAAGTTGCAGCTTCGATACTGGGAGATCCAGTCAGCATCAGGGAGTTGGTCGTAAATTTGATCGACAATGCGATCAGATACACGCAACCTGGTGGCAAAGTCACCGTCAAAATAGTGACTGATGATGAAGTGGAATTGCGCGTTGAGGATGACGGTCCTGGTATCCCATCACAGGAGCGGGACAAAGTTTTCGAGCGTTTCTATCGGGTGCTGGGAAACAACGTTGCTGGTAGCGGACTTGGACTGGCCATCGTCAAAGAAATAGCAGAAGCTCACCAGGCTGATGTGTCGATTACATCCGGCAATGAAGGAAAAGGCACTATCGCCGTCGTGCAATTTCCGGCCACTGCGAGATGGCATTAGTATTCGTTAAATCGCACCTTTCAAAGCATTTTTCTAATAGTTATTTGCTACTTAGGAAAGACTTCCTACGTCTGTAAGCTTGCTGCAAGGTTGCTCAGATATTGTGGGATTAGAAGAACATTGGCATTTTTGTGTTGGGAGATTTCTCGGTGGCTATAGAAAAATCAGTAGCAGGAACTTCGGCAGCGGGAGCGGGTTTGCACGCAGTGCCTTCAATCACTGCGGTACCGGATGTGCTGTCAAGGGAAGTGAGCCTTCCTGCAACAAATGATCCAGTTGCTCAAGAAGAAGATCGATTATTAGCAATTGAAAACGAAGTTTGTTCACATGGCGATACAGTTCACTATGCCGAACGTCCAAAGATATTCGAAACGTGCTCTGGGAGCTATATGTTCGATGGGTACGATACACCCTATTTGGATCTACAAATGTGGTATTCGGCCGTCAATTTGGGATATGGCAATGAGCGTGTAAACAACGCGTTAAAAAAACAAATCGACAAATTGCCCCAAGTAGCATCGCAATATTTGCACCGCGAAAAGATAGAACTGGCTGAAAAGCTTGTCGATAGTGCTCAAAAATCATTTGATGAAAAGGGGCGCGTCCACTTTAACGTAGGCGGCGCACAGGCAGTCGAAGACGCTCTCAAATTGGTTCGTAAAACAACTGGCAAGAGCCGTCAACTGGCATTCGAAGGTGGTTACCACGGACGTACCTTGGCAGCCTCAGCTATAACTTCTTCTTATCGTTATAGAGAAGCTTATGGTGAATTCGGAGATAGAGCCGAGTTTGTCCCCTATCCATACTGTTTCAGATGTCCTTACGATAAAAAAGTTGAAACTTGCAATCTTTATTGCGTTCAACAAATTGAACGTAAGTTCGAACATGAATACACAGGCACCTGGAACCCGAAAACGAAGAAAGCTGAATTTGGCTCTTTCTTTATTGAAGTAGTTCAAGGGACAGGTGGTTATGTCGTACCGCCTAAAGGTTACTTTGAACGGCTGGCAAAAATATGCCGCGAATACGGTATTTTGCTCGTTGATGATGAAATCCAAATGGGCTTTTTCAGAACCGGCAAGTTGTGGGCTGCTGAAAACGTTGGTATCACTCCCGATATCATGGTGTTTGGCAAGGCGCTTACAAACGGTCTCAACCCGCTCTCCGGAATCTGGGCAAAAGAGCATTTGATCAGCCCTGAAAAATTTGGACCTGGTTCAACTCACTCAACTTTCTCTTCCAACAGTCTTGGCACGGCAACGGGTCTTGAAGTTATGAAGATCTACAGAGAAAGCGATTGGGAAACAAAGGTCACTGAAAAGGGTGCTTACTTCTTGAACCTTCTGCAAGATTTGAAGAAACGCCATCCTGAAGTGGGTGATGTTGACGGTATGGGATTGGCCCTACGCATGGAAATGTGCGAAGCCGATGGATTTACGCCAAGCCGTGGTTTAGCCGACCGCATGTTCCAACGCGGACTGGAAGGTAACATGGTAGTAAACGGCAAGAAGATGGGACTAGTTCTCGACATAGGTGGCTACTATAAAAATGTGGTTACCCTGGCGCCATCGCTTGAAATATCCAAACAGGAAATGGACCTGGCCCACGATGCTCTCGACCTGTTGATCACTGAATGCAAACGAAGCTAAACAAAGCTCCTGTTGTCGAAATATTTTGTGACTTCGATGGCACCATAACTACTTTCGATTCAACCGATTTTCTGCTCGAAAAGCTGGCTGATCCTTCATGGCACGAAATTGAAAAACGTTGGGATGCCGGCGAAATCAATTCGCGTCAGTGTATGGGATCACAGGTTGCCTTGATAAAAGGCGGATGGAAAGCGGTGGAAGCCGCACTTAGTGAAGTTCATTTCGAACCGACATTTGTTGATTTCGTTTCGTGGTGCAAAGACAAAGGCTTTGTTTTCAATGTCGTCAGTGATGGATTAGATCGAGTTATTCACTATCTTTTGGCCCGCGAAGGAGTAAAGGTAGATCACGTTTTTGCTAATCGCCTCGAGGAGGTTGATGATAATCTTTCTTTGCATTTTCCCTATGCACAAGAAGACAACTGCCAAATCGGCGTTTGTAAGTGCAAATTGCTAGAACCTGATGGGCAGCCAAAAATAAGCGTTGTCATTGGTGATGGATCGAGCGATTTTTGTTGGGCAAAAGAAGCCAATCTATTATTCGCAAAATCTAAATTGGCGAAGTATTGCAACGAGCAGTCTATCCAGTACAATCCTTTCGATAGCTTCTTGTCAATTCGAGCAACTTTAGAGAGTTGGCTCGAAAAGGCATCATTAACGGAATCTTTGCACGCTTCCCCTTCTTAATGAGTCTACCTAATATGAGCGCAGCTTCAGCCGAACTACCTTCCAAAACCGACACTGCGAGCCCGGCAAGTGGTGCCGAGAAAGTGGGTGTTCTTCTTTTGCATGGACTAACCGGTATGCCGGATGAAATGCGACCAGTTATGCGCCAAATGAAACGACTTGGCTATAAAGTTGAGGTGCCGGTCTTACCAGGACATGGTGGCACGCACAAAGAATTGCTCGCAAAAACCTGGCAAGAATGGCTTGAGGCATCTCGTCAAGGCGCAAGAAAACTGCGTGATCAAGGCTGCGAACAAATTTTTGCTGCCGGACTTTCAATGGGCGCAATACTTTCAGCACTGCTTTCTCTCGAAGAAGACCTGAGTGGTATCGTCATGCTTTCGCCAACATTGCATTACGATATGCATGGGAATGCTGTAACGCACTCGCGCGCTTTTCAAAGAGCAATTCGTCCGCTCATTTTGCTTGATCTATTTGGCCATAATCTTTACTGGACGGAAGAGGCACCTTATGGCTTGCGAGATCCGCGATTGCAACGACAGATCACCAAAGCAATTGAAGCGGCTGCTAGCGGTGAAAGCAATGAATTTGGTCTTTTCAGAACGTATTGGGGATCTCTAGCTCAGTTGTGGATGATGATCGACGTTTTCTTGAAGAAGGCGCATACAATAACAACACCAGTTATGATAATCGCCAGCTTTGAAGACACCATAGTGAGTATCAACAATCCAGCCGAAGCCTATAACTTGATTGGATCCGAAGATAAGACCATGCACTGGCTCACCGGTTGCGATCACGTCTTGACGCTCGATCTCTGCAAAGATCAAGTTGCACAATATACTGGCCAGTTTGTGACCCGTATTGCCAATGTAGCAAAGGCAGCCACAGCATAAGCCATGCCTAGCAGCAATAGACTCAACTTGGAAATACAACAAAATCTGTCTTCCTTTGTGGAAAGATTGCCGGCAGATTCAGGTCTCCAATCAAAATGGTCGACTTTTCTGGAAGCTGCCTCAAAGGTTCAGGCAACAAATATTCAGGGCGTCAAAATGAAGTTGGAAGAAGAAACGCTTCTTGTAGTAGCCATTTTCGACACTAACTACAATCTGAAACCTCTCATCGATAGTTCACGTTCTGGGATGCTGAAAACAGCAGCTCCACTCACTCCATCACTGCAAACTATCAAGCTTTTATTAGGGGTTACCTTGCAGGCTGGGCATGATAGTCCATTTGCGCAGAAAGTAGATAGTGCAATTGAAAAGCAAGCCTGGCAAATTATCCTGGGAGCTCTCAATGCCCTGGCAAGAACCGGCAAGCCTGATGCTATGGCATTGGCTGGTGTTCCTCGTAATGACATTGTTCAACTGGGTGAGAAAGAACTCTTCGATTATTGTGCAACGAGTCCAGACCAATTCTTGAATGGTCTTTCTAATGGCAATGCCATTAAGGACTATCTCGGAGATACGATTGTCTTCAGGCATCAGATGCGAATCTTCAACAACCAGTTGAGACAATCGTTCGGAGCAACACTAGCTTTACGCTGAGGCGAGTTTTGAATATCGCTCGCGAAAACATAACAAAAGACCCGGTGTGCGGCATGGAAGTGGCTGTGGATTCCGCACACAGCATTCATGAGTACCATGGAAGCACTTATTATTTTTGTAGCGATTCCTGTGCTACAAAATTCAAAGCGGATCCAGCAAGTTTCGTAAAACCAGTGCATTGGGATGCACCAGCCGAACCTTTGCATTCCAAACCGGGCCAAAAAAAGAGTTCTGCCCCAGCCAAATACACATGTCCCATGCATCCGGAAGTAGTACAAGACAAACCCGGTGATTGTCCAATTTGTGGCATGGCATTGGAGCGCCTTCAACCTGATGGATCCGAAGAAGACGATCAGGAACTGGTAGATCTTAAGCGAAGACTTTTCATTTCGGCAGCTTTGACTGTGCCGCTTTTATTGGTAGCAATGTCGGATATGTTTGGAGCGCATTTACCGGTAGACACACGAGTTATGCTGATCGGACAATTTTTGATTGCGACACCAGTCGTTGTATGGGGTGGATGGCCGTTTTACCGGAAGGCTTTTCGGTCCATTACTTCCGGCAGCTTGAATATGTTTACGCTTATAACCTCTGGTGTGCTTGCTGCTTATTTGAAAAGTGCAGCAACAACAATTGAAGTATTAATGGCAAGTGCACCAATTGAAGGTGATGTACATGTTTACTTTGAATCGGCAGCAGCGATTATCACGCTCACACTGCTTGGGCAGGTATTGGAACTGGCTGCAAGACGGTCTACAGGAGACGCCATTCGATCCCTGCTGAATTTAGCCCCTCCAACAGCAAGTCGAGTCGATCCTAATGGTGTTGAAACAGATGTCGCAATAGGGTTGGTAAAAGTGGGCGATATCGTAAGGATTCGTCCTGGAGAGAAAATACCAGTGGATGGTGTGGTCATTGATGGTTCTGGTTTAGTGGACGAATCAATGATTACTGGTGAACCAGTTCCTGTTCCTAAAAAGATCGAAGATCAAGTAACCGGAGCAACAATCAATCAAAACGGCACCATGCTCGTAAGAGCAGAAAGGGTTGGCGAAGACTCCCTTTTGGCACAGATTGTACGCAGTGTAAGCGAAGCCCAACGCAGCAGACCGCCTATTCAGAACCTTGCCGATAGCGTTGCTTCTTACTTTGTGCCAATAGTTTTCGGCATCGCCATCCTTACATTCATCATCTGGGGATTCATTGGTGGTAACTACCATCTTGCCTTTGTGAATTCTGTTGCTGTCCTGATCATCGCTTGCCCTTGCGCGCTCGGACTGGCTATACCAATGTCTGTCATGGTCGCAACTGGACGTGGCGCATCAGCTGGAGTTTTAGTGAGAAATGCAGAAGCCCTTCAAATTTTGGAAACTGTGAATGTCTACGTGGTGGATAAAACCGGTACGCTCACGGAAGGTAAACCTAGAGTTACAACGTTTGTCGTATCAGATGGGTTTGAAGAAAACGAAATTTTGCGCCTGGCGGCTTCAGCCGAGAAAGGCAGTGAACATCCGCTTGCCTCCGCCGTTTGTGCCTTTGCCAGAGAGAGAAAATTGACCGTTTCCGACCCTAGGAAATTTGAATCAATTACGGGGCGTGGTGTAAAAGCGCAAATTGACGACAAGGCTATTCAGGTTGGCAATTACACCATGATATTTGGTGAACGCAAAGCAAGTCCATTGTTTTCGCAAGCATTGGAACGCGTTCAGACGAATGGCGAAACCGCTGTTTATGTATCTATAGACGGTCAGGAAGTGGCTGTCTTAGGGATATCCGACCCCGTTAAGGATTCGGCAGCTGCTTTCATTCGGTCTTTTCTTAACCAGGGGCTTCGAGTTGTGATGCTAACGGGCGACTCAAAATCTACTGCCACAGCTGTCGCGAAGCCGCTTGGCATAATAGATGTTTTTGCTGAAGTTTTGCCGACGGAAAAGGGGAAAATTATTGAGGCTCTGCAGACTGGTAAGAACCATGTTGCAATGGCAGGGGATGGCATCAATGATGCACCGGCTTTAGCCCAAGCTGATGTTGGCATAGCTATGAGTACGGGCACTGATGTAGCTATCCAAAACGCAGGCATTGTTCTTGTTAAAGGCGACCTTGCCGCGCTAGCCAGATGCAGAAACTTAAGCCTCGGTATGATGAAAAATATCCGTGAGAATCTTATGCTGGCCTTTGGCTATAACCTGCTTGCAGTGCCAATTGCGGCCGGACTTCTCTATCCAATCAACGGTCTTTTACTGAACCCAATGATTGCCAGCGCCGCCATGAGTTTGAGTTCGATATCGGTGATTTTGAACGCCTTGCGGCTAAGATCTCTCAGACTTTAAAACCATCCTTATATATATAGATGCGTTTTTAAAATGCTCTGAAAAACGTGGGCAAGCTTTGCGCGCCCGCGTTTTGCAGAGCTGCTGTAGCCTTTCCGAACCAAGCTAACCGGAATCTTAAACGGTCAGAAAATCAGCTGGTCAGAAAAAAATTTGCCCAATTAGCCGCCGAAGGTTGAACCTTTTTTGCTTTTGACACGTATTCAGAATAGGAGCGTCAATTCGGACACCTATTCATTAACAAAAAGAGGGAGGGTAAGGCGATGAGAGTTATGCCTGGAGACTGGACTTCGACCAAGATTGGGAGGTTTGTTTCGTTGATGCCGGAAGG
>CAJCIF010000020.1 GCA_903970355.1 Actinomycetota bacterium | reverse complement strand
TGTTTTTCAACTCGGCTTAAATTATCCTCGATACCTTTGGTGAGTTTTCGACCTGCTGTAAGCGAAGCCACTTCCAGAGCACTGTGGCCTAATGCTTGCGCCCACTCTTCCGGTGATAAGAGCGACGAAACTGGTTTGCCGGAAATTACTCCTTCAGCTTGTCCTTGAATCGCCTGATACAAAATTTGTGCGGTCAATTGTCCTGTTGCATTCAATACCCTCAGTTTGGCATTTGATTGAATGACTTGAGACAAAAACAATTCTTTTGCTTCACCTTTGAGAAACGAGTTGAGAAGAACCTGCGTCTCTTTCGGAAGCGACTTTTCTGCAGCAGCAAATACAGCATTAGCAGCAAGCTTGCCGCTTCCTTGCATGCCCATGAAGGAAATCGTGGTGGTGAGGCCGGAGCCCCAGAAGTTGTCGAAGGCATGTTTGTTGCCGCCTGCGGCTTGAAGTGAATCCGAGACTCCATTGAACACGAAGGCTTCCGTCGTTTTGGTTGCAACATAAACTCCAGTCCTGACGGCCGCACCCTTTAATGCTTCTTCACCCAACGACTGTGCTATGTACTTTTCTATTGCAAGTTTTGCGCCCGCTTTTGCGATATTGCCTATGCCGCCGCTCAAGGCCATTGTTGTTCCATCAATAGCTATTACATCAAGCCAATGATTCAGTTGTTGCTTGCGAGCATCGCCGCCACTATACATGCCATCAAGTTCACGAAAGGCGCTTGCAGCATTTTGTTCCAGCACCAATCGTCCAGCATTCTTCTGGTCCTTTACATAGTTGAAGGCTTTTTCGGCAAATTGCTTGGTCCAATTCACCTGCATTTTCAATAACTCGTCTTTAAACTGGTCCTCTTTTATTTCTTTGTTAGCGAACTTTTTGGACAGATCGGCCATCTGGCAGGTCAAAGCTTGACCTTCCTGTTTTTGCAACTTTTCAAAGTCTTGTTTGACGTTTGCCTCTTTGGTTTGCGCCCAATTTTCCGGAAGTATCAGACCTTGCAGCGCCAGTTCGGCTTCACCGCGCAGTCTATCTTGACCTTGGCTAAACGCGATGTGACGCAAGAAAACTGCCGGGGCTAGCTCAGTTGCTTCCTTAAGGTTTGAGATGAGCGTGTTACTGTCATAGCTAACATCGCCTTTCTGGTCAAAGTTTATTAAATAAGCACCAGTAGAGCATTCCCCTGTCATTCGTTTGTGCGGTACCGTTGTAACAAATCCAGTGCGCACGTGACTTTGGTCAATAGTTACCCAACCGCATTTGCCTGCGTTAAAGGCAAGTTGTTTTTCCAGATACACTTCCCAGACGTTCATACATTTTTCACCCGGAACCTTCTGGGAGCAATCTTCCAGAACAGCTCCCCCAGCGCATCTGCTGAGACTCATTTTTGAAATAAGCTCAAGAGATTGTTGGCGAAATTGCATGCGTGTCCGAAACGATTGCTCTGTGTCTCCGGGCAACGGAAAAGTTTGTTGGTCCAAAGTGGCGCTGGCTTGAATAAGGGTGATTGCCTTGAGCTTTTCCCATGCTCCCTCTGCAAGAAGCAGCAATTTTTCGGCATCCGCCTTATCTTTACCTGTTAAAGCGCGGGATTCGCAAAGATCGTGTAGTTTCCTCCGCTCATCGAGTAATGCCTTTAAATCTTGATGCTTAAAAGCATCTTGAAGCTCTTGCCCATAGGGACGAAGCTTGGCGGATATTGCTTCAACGCCGATTTCGAGCCGAGGAACATTTGCAGGTTTGTTTGCCGGGCAATGTTGATCGCCACCAGTAGCCGAAGCACGCAGGTCTTCTGCCTGTTTTTGCAGTGCTTGCTTCCCGCTTGTGATGGCGGGATCACCGATTACTGGGACATCGGTGCTATTTATATGTGCGGTATCCGAAGGCGGCGACAATCGACGAACCCCAATTGATGCAATAGCAAAGATTTCCAGTCCGGGTCTTCCAGACTGGAATTGCTACGCCAAGGACAACAACCTTTAACAGCATCAATCTAAGCTAAATAGGCTCAGATGACGTTGCAAAGTTGTTAAAGACCTTTCGGAGTTGTTAAAAGCGCCCTGGTTTTTAGGCAGGCTATTACTTCTTATGTCCTGACGGAGAGGATTTTTGCGCAGGCGGCGTGGATGTATTTAAGTTTGCCTTGTTTTCTTCTTTCTGAGTATTCGCGGAATTTGCGGCACCACCATTAGTATCTGTGGCAGATGCTGCGCCTTTATCCTTGTGGTGATGACCTGGGTGCGCCGAAGCCCCAACTAATGCTACGACTCCGATGGTCGCTGCAATTGTGAATGCCATGATTATTTTGGTCGATTTCATATGAGCCTCTTTATTTAGATGTTATCTGCGTCTACGTCGCTCTAAGCCTTTGTCCGAGGAAGCTTTTTCTGTTGCTGCCGCATCAACATCTGCCTTTTGCGTTTCGTTCTTTGTGTGTGCGGATTTTGCAACATTGTATGTTGCTGCTTTCTGATTGGGACTAGCGTTGTCCCACTTTTGATCGCGAGTTTCCTTGTTGGTTTGATGAACGGATTGATCGCCGTTGTCAGTTTCAGCTGCTTTCACTGTTGCAGCAGTTGCAGCAGTTGCCGCTTCTCTGTCTCGTACTCGACGAGGAAGAGCAGAAGCTACATCTGCTGCCATAATTCCGATGGCCGCTGCGAGCGTGAACGACGCGATTATTTTGGTCGATTTCATTAGATTAGCCCCATTTAAGTAAGCTCAGCAATGATAGATTCATGACAATCTATTATCAACGCCGTGCCGTAATGCATGTTGCGGTTAGTCCGCATGCGGCTCCGAACATAAGCCAGAGTCCCGGCATGAAGTGACTGCCGGTGGCGTGTATCAAATAGAGGCAAACAGCAGGCGTGAATCCACCGAAGAAAGCAGTGGCGAGACTGTAAGCAATTGAGAATCCGGCCGTTCGAACATAAGGTGGCATGAATTCGGTGAGGAAAACTATTGCTGCACCATTGTAAGTTCCGTAGATAAAAGAGAACCAGAGTTCGACTGTTAGCAGGCTCCAGAATGAGGGACTGTTTGTTAGCCAGAAAAGCGCGGGGAAAAACGTAAGCAATCCCAATATGGTTGAAGCAAGCAAGATCGGCCTGCGACCGATACGATCGGACAATGCTCCGGAGCAGACCACCCACAGAAGATTGGTGATACCAACACAGGCGAGCACAATTAGATTGCTTTTGTCGTCCACTTTCAACACTACATGGCCGAATGTGGGCGTATAGGCTGTAATGAAGTAAAACGAAATCGTGGTCATTATTACGAATAGCATTCCCGTCAGGATGGTCTGCCAGTTCAAGAGAATGCCTTGCAAAATTTCTGCAGTTTTAAGATGGTCTTGTCGGGATGCAAATTCCTCTGTTTCCGGGAGACCTTCGCGCAAAGCAAATATCATCGGAATGATCAGGCATCCGATCAGGAATGGAATGCGCCAGGCCCATGCATCGACCTGCTCAGCAGAAAAATAGGAGTTGAGGATAAATCCAACAACAGAAACAAATACAACTGCAATTTGCTGGCTGCCTGATTGCCAGCTCACATAAAAACCTCTGTTCTCATGCGTTGCCATTTCAGATAAATAAACCGACACACCACCTAACTCTGCTCCTGCGGAAAAGCCTTGCACGAGTCGCCCCGCAACAACTAGAAGCGGAGCGAATATACCGATGGTGGCATACCCGGGCGTGAAAGCGATCGTGAGTGTACCTACTGCCATGAGAAGCAGAGTCAGTATCAATCCAGCTCTGCGTCCATGTCTATCTATAAACGATCCCAGAATAATTGCACCCAGGGGTCGCATTAGAAAACCAGCGCCAAAGGTCATGAACGACATCATGAGCGAAGCAAACTCACTTTCTGCTGGAAAAAACGTTTTTCCTATCGCATGAGCGAAGTACGCGAAAACAAAGAAGTCGTACATCTCCAGAAAATTGCCGCTGGAGACCTGAATGACCCTCCACATCATCGAACGATTAGAAGTTGGTGGCAGGTTCGAAGACAGTCTATTTGGCATTTCCGAGGATTATTCCATTTGACCTAAAAAGAGCGCAACCCCTTGATTACTGGGACGTTTCGCCATACCTGGGCGTTGAGGCTGAACTCGTATAAGGTGGTTAGCGGTTACAATGGTAGAAGCGCTGATGAAGTCCCCTAAAGTGCAATTGAATTCGCCATTTAATCGGTGACCTCCGAAAATACCTTTGACAAAACTCTAACCACAGGCAAACGCTGTTTGGTCTGTGAGAATACTTATGCAGATAACGTTTCCTTCTGCCCCACTGACGGCACACCATTGTCAGCGAGCGGCGCAGAAGAGGATCTGTCCTTCCCTCAATATGAGATCCAGGGAGTGATTGGAAAAGGTGGGATGGGAGCGATCTACAAAGCTCGGCATCGCATTATGGATCGCGTCGTCGCCATAAAGGTATTGTTGAGAAACAGAATGACCGCTGAGGATGTGCAAAGATTCCAGCGAGAAGGAAAGGCTGTTAGTAAGCTAAGCCACCCTAACATCATCGGTGTAATGGAGTTTGGTGTCGCCAATAATGGCAGTCCTTATATGGTTATGGAATACGTCGATGGATTCAGCCTTTCGGAACTGATATCAAAAAGAGGCGCCCTTTCAATTGCAGAAAGTATGCGCATAGCTCTGCAAATATGTTCTGGCATGGAACACGCGCATCAAGCCGGAATATTGCACCGAGATCTTAAACCGAGCAACATTATGCTCACGCGAACGGCGGATGGCAAAAACAAAGTGAAGATTGTCGATTTTGGAATTGCCAAAATTGCGCGGGTCGAAGTAGCTTCGGACGCAACGCTTACGAAAACGGGAGACATTTTTGGCAGTCCTACCTACATGAGTCCTGAGCAAGCTTCGGGTTCTATGCCGGATCATCGAACGGACATTTACTCAACTGGATGCATCATTTACGAAATGCTTACCGGGTCGCCACCGCTGCAAGGCAAAAATTTGGTAGAGACGCTAAGTATGCAAATGCATGATAAGCCTCTGCCTCTAAAAGAGGCAGCCTTAGGGAAAAAGTTTCCCAATAGCCTGGAAATACTTGTTGCTAAAACGCTGGAAAAAGATCCGCAAATGCGTTTTCAAAATTTCTCAGATTTGGGCGAAGCGATCACTGCTTCCTCACAGGGGCAAATTGCTGAGAGTAGCTTGCGGTGGTCAAACGAGGGCCCGCGGAAGAATACCTTGTTGATATGTGTGATTGCTCTTTTAGTTCTAGGCATACTTGGATTGTTTGGCTTGAATTACGCCACTCAAAGTGGAGTCGATAAACAATCAACGAAGTCGGATCCGTATTTCGACAAATTAAAAAATCAGATAAATGCTCAGTCGCCTTCAGCCATCCGAGAGAAGGACGAAGGAGACGAATTGCTGCAAGAGGGTCCACCAACGGCACGCCCGGTAATGGTCGGACTTATCCGATCTTATATAAGAGAACGTGAACCAGTCGAACTCAGTTTCACTACAGTAACTAAAGATGAACTGGTGGAGATTTCAAAACACAAATCTATTGCCGGCTTGCGTTTAAATGAAACTCGCATCGGCGATATCGTATTTGACTATATCAAGAGCGTTCAAATGCCCTCACTGTCTTTGAGAAACAGCTGGGTAACAAACAAAGGCTTATCTAAGCTCGGAGAAATGCAGACATTAACGGATCTCGATCTCGGGCGTTATGACAAAAGACCATCGAAGGATCCCAATTCACCAATGTTGACTAGTGAGACTTTAGAACAGATTGCAAAATTACATAACCTAACCAAACTGGGGCTCGCTGATCTTAGACTTGAAGACGATAGCATTCGCCTGTTGCTACCGCTAAAGAACTTAAGCAGCCTTGATCTGAGCGATAATGGAAAACTTACCAATAAAGTAATTACGTATCTGGACCAGTTTCCACTGCTCAGCGATTTGAACTTGCATGGTGACGGCTTGATTACGGTTGAAGCACTATTGAAAAGCAAATTTTTGCCTCAACTGAAATCACTCAATCTATATAAGCAAAACCTGAATGACGAAAACTTCGGCAAGCTGCTGCTTCA
>CAJCIF010000019.1 GCA_903970355.1 Actinomycetota bacterium | reverse complement strand
CCTGGCTTACGGCGAGGTAACCGGTCACGCGCACGCTCTGAGCACCCAATACGCCACGATGTACATGTGGAAAGGCGACAGGCTTCTGGATTGCAGACCTGGTGCCAAGCTTCAGCATGAAGAACACGGTACGATCGAATTGCCAGCCGGTGTTTACAAAGTAATTCAACAACGTGAGTATGTCCCGGAGGCCCCGCCGAGAGATGTTGTTGACTAAAAAAGTCGAACAACTTTCAGCCGAAGATTTGCGGATACTCGAAGAAACCCGCACTCACTGGGGAAATGTCGGGTTGTCTGTTGCGGAAGCGGATACAAACGGTTCCCTTTCGGGAATCAAACTGGCTTACGAAGCGGCCGGACTAAAATTACCAGGCATCATAATTTTTCTTCAATCGCCGCGAGCCGGTGCCACTGCTGTGCGTTTGCTTAAGAGTGATCTTGAGTGGCCGGCGCAATTAGATCCATCGCAGAAAAGAGTTTGGGACGATGTTTGGAAACAATGCGTTCGCCAGATCGAACAGAAAATCGGTATCGATAAATGGGCAGAAGTTCGTCGAAGCATCCGTAAAGAAGCCGAACGAATAGTACTCGACAAAGAAAGCATCTACATTGAGAGTCGAGTGAAGGCCGAATTTGCGTACCGAATGGGAATTTGGATCTGGAAATATTTACGGCAGATTGCCGGAGAACCAAAATTTCAACAAATTCGCACTGAAGTGGAAGCGAGCGTAAATGCAAAAGTGCAAGAGCAAGTTTCAAACAAGGTGCTTGAAGAAGTTTTTCAAGAACTGGTGCCAGCCATTCGAAGACAGGTCTGGGCTTCCATTGGTGAACCGACGCGCACTATGATCACAACCAACAATGGCATTCTTGCGGGCAGACAAACCTGGGAATGCGGTTTTGGGCATCTCGATTCCAGTTGGATAGCCTACTACGATTTTTTAAGACAAATTGGAGTCGATTGCACGACGCCCCTCAACGGAATCAAAAAATTGACGGAGTCATGCGGTTGGTGGTGGCCATATGAAGGTCTCTGTATTATCACCGGTCGACCAGTAGAAGTGCATCGAGACAATCGCGGCATCATTCATAACGAAACCGGCATGGCCATTAAGTATTCGGATGGATGGGGTTATTATGCCTGGCACGGCATCATAGTACCTGAATACGTCGTGCTCTTACCCGAGCCGATTGATGTTGAGATGATCAACAACGAGCCAAATGCCGAAGTGAGAAGAGTTCTCATTGAACGCTTCGGTCTCGATAATTATTTGAAAGCCGGAAATGTTTTGAAGGTTCATCAAGATGAATGTGGCATTTTATATCGCATGAATCTTAGAGGTGATGAACCAATTCTTGTTGTGCGCGTCATGAATTCAACGCCGGAACCAGATGGCACCATCAAAGAGTATTTCTTGCGCGTTCCACCTAACATGTTGCGAGCACGTCAGGCTGTCGCCTGGACATTCGGGCTCACGGAAGAAGAATACTTCCCCTTAGCAGAAACGTAGTTTTGCATTTCTCCCAGTGCGACAGTCTAGCGCATCATTGCGCCAGTCTAGTGCATCATTTTGAATGCGATGATAGCTGTGTTGTCAGCGTTGACCAATCCCTGCGCGGGAATTAGTTTTAAATTCCAGGTGTCCTCATTGACCTTAACCAAATAGGTCTTAGTGTCAGCATCGAACAAGGTCCATGTGCCTTTTAACCCAGTTGCTGTAATGAGTGTTCCATCCGGAAGGAACTTGGTTAAACCTAAACCATTGGTCATGCTCTCATAAGTGCCGGCTATTTCCGGTAGCGAAGATGCTTCGCCGTAAGCGACATTGCCTGTCACCACAATGTTGTAATTGCAGGCTGCTCTTAACAACCCTGCGCCACCCGGGTCAAGCATCAGAATAACTTTGCTGCGCGTTTTTACCGTGCCACTAAAGTTCGTTTTGTCGCCGTTATCTTTAGATACGAGAGTATTTCCCGGCACTTTCGGAGCATAGGCGATACCAGCAGAAATGTTTGCTCTTACGGACTCTCCGGGCCCTGACAGGCGTGTTATTGTGCCGCTGAATGACCCGGGTTCGGCATAGAAATACCAGTAGTGAGCGCCAACCGTGTTGTCTACCGTGCCGGAATTAGGACCAGATTGCAGTGGTGCCGGCTTTTTAACATTGAGCGACTGTGCAAAGACAGGGGTTGACAATAGTGAGCTGCCGATCAAGTTGCCAATTAGAAAAGACGCTAATATTCGTAGTGACATAGTTCGAACCACTCCTGGAAACTAGCCTGTCATTCTACAGGTGAGTGACTGATTCTGAGTTCATGGCAACAGGGATAATCATTATTTCTTGCTGCTTTGGTTTTGAGGACAAAGATTTTCTATGAACAAGAACTTCGCATTTTTTGGTAAGGCGTTTTGCAGTTTTGCATTATGCGCGATGACGGCAATGCCTATGGCTTTTGCTCAACAAGCCAGCGCGAAAGACAGCAGCAATCCTGAAGCTCAAAAGCTTTTCGAAAGCGGCACTCACAAAAACGATAGCAAGGACTATCAAGGTGCAGTGGCTGATCTTAATAGGGCGATCTCAATTGATCCAAAGTTTGGCAAGGCGTATGCAAACAGGGCTTCTGCTCGTTTTAATACCGGCGATTACCAGGGTGCAATACAGGATCTTGATGTGGCGCTGAAATATTTTCCGAACATGCCCTATCTTCTCGAACTGAGAGGAAGAGCTGTTCAAGCCGGCTCTCAACCGCAGCAGCAACAAGTGGTAGCGCAACAACGGGCGTACGGCAATGCCCTACTGCAACAAGCAATGTTGGGCGGTGATTTCGCAGATCCTTCCACAATGATTATGATGAATGCGCAACGAAGAGGTTTGGTTAGAAGCGGCCCGATCGTGAATCCATTTGCAAATCTGGTTCCAGGTGCAACCATGAATGGTAATCAGATTTCCAACCCATTTGCACAGGCGCAACAATCGGACACTCAATCCGCATCTTCAAAACTTTCGGCCATGACGCAAGGTATGTCGACGGATGACGATGAACCGACTTCACAACCAGCTCCTGAGCCGCAGAGCGAGCCTTCTCCTGCCGCAAACAATATGGGCAATGCAGGTAGTGCGCAGCTTTCTTCACGAGAATATTTCTCTAGAGGTTGTGACAAATCGAAGGCAACTAACTATGCCGCTGCAATTCCAGAATTTAGCAAATGTATCGAACTGGAACCAGGCTTTGGTGATGCGTATGCTAATAGAGGCCTGGCACGATTTCATACGAAAGATTTCCCAGGAGCTTTGCAAGATTTCACAGAGGCCGATCACTTGATTCCAAACAATCAAGAATTAAAGCGTTATATCGAGCTATCGAAACAAGCAATCAATGGAGCAACAAATTTTCGCTAGCTAGATCGGATATGCGCCGGGAGTAAATTTCGTGAGCAAATTGTTTCGAGTAGTCATAATACATGGCAGTTTAGGCAGCCCGGAAGAAAACTGGTTTCCATGGCTTAGCCGTCAAATTGACAGCCTTGGATACAAAGTCATTGTGCCGAGATTTCCTACACCAGAAGGACAGAACCTCACGAAATGGAAAGAGGTTTTCCATGAACAGGTTGGGAATGTTGATGAACACACTATTCTAATTGGACATAGCGTCGGTGCTGGTTTTATTTTGAATTTGCTTGAGGATGAAGCGGCTGTTCCTATTACAGCTACATTTCTAGTGGCTGGGTTCCTTGGTGAACTAGGCTTTCCTCAGTATGATCCGATCATTTCAACTTTTGTTTGCAAGGATTTTGATTGGGAGCGCATAAAGAAAAATGCCGGTTCGATCATTGTTTTGCATGGCGATAATGATCCATATGCCCCTCTTCCGAAAGGACAGGAAATTGCGGATGCTTTGTCAGCGCCGCTTACAATAGTGCCAGGCGGTGGACATTTGAATGCTGAATTTGGCTATACGACTTTCCCCTTGCTAGAACGCAAGTTGCTCCCATTCTTTACAGCAGCGCCTGTTGCAACTACGCCTTGAGTTGAAAACCTGATACATGCCTACCGTCAAAATTTATACTGATGAAGCAGTCTCGATAGATCCTCTTCTAGCACTTGTTCCGAAAATAAAGGAACAACTTGCTCAAGAATTGACTGTTACCGAAAAGAATCTTGAACCCGACGAAATAAGCGTCAGGATCATCACTGCTAAAGGTGCCGGCATGATTGCACCTGTGGAAGTGGAGATAACAGCTCACAATTTCGAAGAAAGGGCACTACGAGCGGACACCATTTGTTTGGCCCTTCGTGAACTTTTAAAGAACGGAATGCCATCATCCGTGAAGGATGTACGTGTCTGGATTATTCTCGTTGAACTTGGACACAGTTGGCAAAACTGATTTCAGTAGAAGTCACTCCGGCACTAAATTTTGCATGCCATTGTTCATCAAGAATTCCTTGAAGGCAGGCATCAGCTCTATGCCATTTTCCTGTGTGATAGGTGTGAAAAACTTATCCCTTTTGAAGCGACTTACTAACAGTCCTTGCCGCATCGGACGGCCGTCATAACCGTAAATTCTGTTAGAACTATAATTGTCAATTTCTTCTTCGTTCACCGGTTGATACTGGTTTAGCGATTCTTCTTGCATGTGGTAATTTGAATTGGGATTGGAAGATTGAGCGATGAGATAACGCGACCTGCTGATCGTTTTTGTTTCATCTCTCTGGATAGGTTGGAAGTCTGTGGTTATGAATCTAACCAGTGTTCCGCCTGAATAACCATCACGTTCCGATGGAATCAAATAGGCATGCCAGATGTTTCCTTCTTTATCGAGAATATGACCGAAAGTTAGGGTCATAGCATCGTCCGTCCACTCATTGGTGGAGGTTGTGTAGCCGGTACGTGGATCCGTAACTTGCACGGTGAGATCCCCTCGCTTTGTCCACTGCCCAGCCATCCATTTTGGAATTTGTACCCAGATAATTTTTGATGGAGCCGGTCGTGCCGGTGGTTCTGTGCGCCAATCGGCTCCTGGATTTTCCGATTGCAATGGACGGAATTTGGGAGGTTGTTGCTCTGAAACCGGCGGCAAATATTCAGCGTGGCTAGCTCCAGCAAATAAAGTGACTGCAAAACAATTGTTTCCGGTTGTCGCAAGCAGCAATAAACTTAGAAAACAAATCAGTTTCAATTTCATTGAGGTTCACCCATCCATAATTTGCAAGGTAGGGCAGCATTCGCATCGGCGGTGGGACCGGTTAATTTTTCACCAAATGGACCTGTTGTATTACCGAAAATCGTATTGTCTGGAGTAATCATCAAGCCACGGACACTTGCTGTCTTTCTCACTTGAATGCCAAACATCTGCGTTCGTGACCCCTTTGGTTGATTGTCTCCGAGAAGATTGTTTTTGATCAGGATATCTGCCGAGCCTTCTGGATCTGTAGATTTAGGGCTGCCGTTAGGTGTGCCATCTCCGGCTTCGCCACCAATAACGATACCACCTCTGTGATTGCTTCCTTTTACGTGCGGGTGATCATTAGCCCAGGAAGGTAGACTAGATTGATAGTTGTTTATCGCTTTGTTGTGTTCAACCAGGGCGCAGTGCGCATCGCCAAGCATTATACCGCTGCCACCATTATTGCTGCTTGTATTACCGGTAATAGTTATGTCCTTATTGACAAAGGTATCAATACCGTTACCCGATGCACCACTACCGGTGTTATTTATGATTCTCACGTGATGGCAATGACTGCAGTAGATATTTCCGCCATTGTGCGTTCCTGCAAAATGATTGTTCTCAGCGGTAAACCAGCTTTGCTCGCCAAAAGAGAGGTTGTCGAACCCGTTGTACCCGAAGGTGTTTTGCACGGCGAAATTGTATTGATTCGGGTACTCACCATTTTCGCCAATCTGCCCACAGCAAAAGGCAACGGATTGGCGGCGATCTTCCTTTTGATTCCCGCTCTGAAGATAGTATTTGCCAATATTGTCAAGTTTGCACTTTTTCAAACCGGAATGTTTGACGCCACCCCCGTTTCCGCTGAATAAGATGCCTATGCCTCTGGCATTTTTTATTTCGTCTTCCTCAAACAAAACGCGCTCGCAATTCATTACCGAAATGATTGGACTGGATGACCCAATTGATTGGTCCTGACCATCGAAAATAATTCCTTTTACCGTTACATCTGATGCGTTTTTAACTGAGATTAGAAGCGGTGATTTATCGGGTGTCGGATAAGGCACAACTGGGGCAATGACAGCCGTTCGCGGTTGTGCCGTAAGCGTTTCTTTAGACCGAAGAACTACCGGTGCACTCAATAGATACGGCTTGTTACTGGGTGGGATGAAGATAACTCCGGATCCTACTTTTTCAGGATCGGCTTTAGCTATTGCGGCTTTGAATGCTTCAAAATCATCCGTTGTGCCATCACCTTTCGCACCCATTGTCTGGACATTCACGGCAGGAAGACCGGACGGCTGGGCAATTGAGATCGGAGCCTGAGATGAGATTAGTAAAGCGGTGAGAAGAACGGACAATCGCGAAATCACAATTTCCCCCATTCATAAAGGTGACAGCGCCGATAACGTTAGCACAGACCGTGCCAGTTCTATTCAATTTCCGGAAAGACCCATGGGAATGCACAATTACAGGTTTAATCTTTCCAGCAAGCCCGTTCAGGTTAATAGTCCATTTCTGGCTAGAATCGGTCACTTTGTGGTCACAGAAAATCAATAAAATACATTTACCTGGAATAGCGAACGCCGTTAATTAGTTAGAGCGGTTGCCGCGCTTTGCTTAGCCAGCACCTCTCATACCAAAGTAATTAATCCCCAAAGCTGGAGAGACAGCCCGATGTCTAACGAGCTTGCTAGTGCTGTGCATTTAGAAACCGCAAATAATGCGGCTTCTGTCACTGATGCAAACGCACTTTCAATCGAGGCGAGTAACCCCAGTGCCCAGAAGCAACGTGACAAATTGGAGACGGCACGAGGTCAAAAATCCTGTGCTCAACACTTAACCGATTTGGAAATAACCGGAACCCCCAGTCAGCCTGCAGTCGATGCTTGTGAGATGGCACATACGGCGGATGCGATTCGAAAAGCGAGCGGTGAAGACAATATTTTATTGAGATGGCCAGACAAAGAAGCAATCAACCAACTTTTACAAAATAAAAGTGATGCTAAAAGAGCGGAAATAGATAGATTCTATAAGACGCGTTATGGAATCAGTCTCGAAGAACAAATGCGCCGTTTCGAGAGTGGCTCTGATCTAGACAAGTTTCTGAACATTCTATATCGGAAAGATAACGATGTTGCAGATCAAAGTGCTCGCCGCGTTCACGAGGATCTGCTCGAATTTGGCAATGCTGTGCAAAGACGCGATAGGCCAATAATCGAAAAGGATATTCGAGATACACTTTCGAGCTTGAATTCTGATCAAATAAAGCAATTTAACGCAGATTACTCAAGTTTGTATGGAACCGACCTGAAAACAGCCGGTTCTAAGAGCAATTTGTCACCTGCCACCAACGAGAGCCTCGACGTTTACCTCAAGGGTAACGATGCACGAACAGATAGCGACTATACGAAACTAGCGACTAATGCTCTCCAAAGCGGTGATGTTTCCATGTTTGAAGAAAGCATGAGAGACGCGTCACCCTCCGTTCGATCGCAATTTACCGCAGAGAAACTTGCCCAATATTTTGATCTGGATACATTAGGACACGTGCTCGATTACGTTGCTAAAGGGAAATTGGAAGCGGCAACTCAAGTAACCGATAACACCGGTGTATTGGTCAACAACGCACAAGGCATCGAGCTTGCAGTCAATAGAATGACACCTGATGAAAGAAAACAATATGTGCAAGGTATGCAACTTGCTCAGGGAAATGACCTTCCACAATTAAGTGCTGAAGACAAATTACAAGCAACGAATTACTACACGAATTTGCATACGTCCATGATTTACGCATCAAATGAAAGTGATGTCGCCAGATGGGAAGGCATGATTGTATCTGGTGATAATGCAGTTCTTTCCAGCCTGGCAAACCATCGTGGCCATATCTACAACGATGGTGTCATAGCAATCAGAAACGATTTCGACAATATGAGCGCTCAGGATTGGCAAGACTTCAAAGACCACCCTGAAAAGCGCCAGGTAGTTCAAACGATGCTTGATTCTCTCAAGGGCATGCGGCTGCGTGGTGCCGACGTTGATGCCCTAATGACTACATTCGACAGAAAAGTTACTGCACCTTCATATGAAGCTGCCAGCGCAACGGACACTCGTTCAACTGTTGATCTCCTGCACGATCAGATTCACTGGTACGGAAATGACTCAAAGGCAATGCTCGATGTGCTGTCTAAAATGAGTCCAGCCAATAAAAAACGTTATCGCGAGGATTCCTCATTTAGACAAGAGCTTGATACTGAAGTTTCGCGCAACCTGGCATCATTTGATCTGGTTGCAGCAAAGAGTATCCTTTCTCAGGTCAAAAACGGCGAACCGTTAACAGACGATCCCTTACTCCTGTCGAGGAGTATCATAACCGACGTATTGACTGATGGTGGCGCTGCTGATGCGGTATCAAAAATTGAACTTGCATTTAAGCAGAACCCAAACTTGCGTGAACGGATCATAAACCCAAGCACGCCTGATGACCGTCTTTACTCCCAGGCGTTTCAAGAATCCGCGCACCTTGGATTCGGGGCTTACTATGATTCGATTGTCCAACCTCTTTTAGATAAGGGGTTCATCCCGCTGGAAAATAAACTGCCTCTGCGCAATAGCGCTGAAACTGGAACTGATATTTCCGCTGTTTGCCAGGATATTGTCTCAGCAACACCTGATGAAAGAGCTCGATTGCGGCATGACAGTCAATATGCAAATTCTCTGCTTGCGTCTTTGACACCGGATGAACGTTACATGGCCATGATCGTTGCAAGACAGGGAGAAGAGAAGCCGGAAGACAAAATTCATCTGGGCGTAGAAGGTATAGGACAACAAGAACTTGTGTTCGCATATCTTAAAGGACTGAAATCCGAGGATTTACTCGGTGCGCAAGTGCGCTATGCGCACAAGTATGGTTCCAGTTTGGACGGCGATGTGCTCAATATCATGAGCGGACACGATCGAGAGGAAGCGGCGAGAGTACTCAACTCGACCCTGGGCTTACAAGAACGAACCGACCTATCACGCGACAGCATCGAAAATTCGCTGAGCGGCTTCGGCACAAGCTTCGACCGCAATGTAGCCGGAAGTGGTGCTCCGGTGCAAGCAGAAGATTCTTTAAATCAAGTTGTTCGCACAAATTCCGCATTGAATAGAGCTTCGGTCGAACAAGTGCAAGCGTATGCTGAAAAGGTGCGTGCAGCGAAAGTAAATGCAGAAGCAGCTCTTCGTTTTGAAGACACGGCCACGGACAATCTTATTGCCTCCAAGAAAACAGTTGCTGAAACAGCTACGAATGCGGCAATTGGGGCAGTAGCAATTGGCAGTTTAATTGCCACTGCTGGTACGGATGCACCTTTGCTTGTTGCGCTATCGGTTGGTGTTTCTGGTTCAGCGATTAAAGTAGGTGGGTCACTGGCTTTAGAAGGAGCTGATTACGACAGCAGCGTTAAAAACATTGTTAAAGATACAGCTCTCGGATTTGTCGGCGCAGCAACTTCCGTCGTTGGCCCGGGCGAAATTGCAGCAGCCTTGAGTATTGGTAAGGAGGCCGCCCAGGATGCGGTATCCATCTCGATTTCTCAGTTGGTGAGCGGTAGTGCAGGCGATCTGTTGCAATCGGGCGGAGAAGTAGCCCTTCAAAAGGGCATGCAAACTTTAATGCGAAGCACTCTTGTTTCCGGCGCAAAAGAGGTGTCACAAGACGCGCTATTACAGCTCGCTGACAAAGCGATAGCCACTGAAGTAACAGGAGAAGTACGACAAGCAGCGGTACAACAACTGGCAGCTTCGTTGAACGATAACTTGATGAAACAGCTCGGCGGAGGTACCACAAGATTCATAATGCAGCACAGTTTGAATGCAGCTGGCGGCGCAGCAGGTGGTCTTGCCAGTGGTGCAACTGAAGGAGCCCTCGATTGGGATTCCAATAAAACTACGAAAGCTAATCTCTGGCAGATTGCCACAAAAGCTAAACAATCTGGCGAAGCCGGATTGATTGGCGGTGCAGCCGTAAGTGTTGCTTCACACGGAATTATGAAGGGAGTGAGCGCGCTACGCACATCGACAGTCATAAGCAGTGAGCATGCCGTAACTATTCCAACAGATGCTAAGGCAAACGCACCTGAACGATTAACACCGATAAGCGTTAAAGGCCAGGTATTAGACAGCCGCGGCAACGTGTTTGAAACAGACTGGCCAAAGGTTTCTTCGGAACGCGCCTCTAGTGTTCGACAAGAAGTTCTACACGATCTTACAGAAACGAAGGCTTCCAGTGGAAGCGTTCTTGATAAATTACGTGCATCGGATTTGAGTGAGAAACAACAAGCAAGAGTATTGGATTCCCTGGGCGAAGTTCGAGAGCACTACGCAAAAACTTTCGCAACCGATGTCGACCAGCGGGTAAATTGGGTCCATACGCAAGGTGAGTTGGCTCGTGTTTTGGATTCGGCAAAGGCTGCCGGTCTAACCGCAAATCAAACAGAAGATGCGCTACTAGCCTCCGTGTTCTCAGACTCGGTTAAAACGAAAGCCAACTTCACGACACACCATTTAGACGGCGAACGGGCAGCTGAATATATATTGAAATCGAAATTGGATGTAGATTTCACTTCGGAAAGATTGAACGGTATTATGCATGCCATTCGCGAACATCAAATTGCACCTCCTGGATTTATGGCTATGATTTATTCAGGTGTAATTAAGCGAAGCATTCAAGCAGAAGGACGAGCAATTACAACTGAAGAAGCGACAGCTCTCGATGCACTCAGCAAGAAAATGTCGAAACCTTTAGGCTCTCCGTTAGTAGATGCGCCTGACGGCGGCAAAATGTTAGCGCTTACCCCGGCGGAAAGGTCATTGTTGAAGCGAACAGGCAATGATGAGTGGTATGTGCCCAGTGCTGATACACCATGGTATAAAGAATCTCGTGCGTTGATAGATGGTGATGGTATAGACAACTATGCCACCGCAGGTGGTTTGAGTAAAATTATTCAAATTCGAGGACCCGAGACTGGTCCATTCTTTAAAGACGGTAATTTCCGATATGAAAATCCGAACAGGCAGGCAGGCGAGCCACCGAGTTCGTCGCAAGGATCCTGGCGAGACAGTTTTAAAGACTTCTCAACGGTTGCTTCGCCAGATGGCCTGGTCATAGCGAGGCAAGCGCAATCTGAAGCCGAACAAGCTGCTTTGAGAGCGCAAGCTCGTGTCGACGGCTGGTTGCATGAGCGTCTGGGAATACCAGCTAATCAACCTTTGCCTGAAAAAGTTCCAGGTTGGACCGGCAAAACAGAAATTGATGCAAATGGTCTTTCAGTGATTGTTCCTGACAATCTCAGGTATCCGGACTACGAACCGAAATGGTGGGAAATAAATGCCAAGCCGGTAGCAAAGCGCACTACTGATGAGATTGCATTTTATGAAGATCCCGCCCATCGGTACAAAGGTTTGACACCTACCGAAATACAAGAATTCAAATTGGCGCAAGATATTCGCGATCGATACGCGATGGAACTAAGGAAAGAAAATGCCGGAAGCAACTGAGGGTACCCCCAATTCCAACAGGGAAGAGCTTCAGCGTAAGCTGAACGAAATGCGTGACCTCGCTCAAGCTCATGCATCGGTTGCAATGCCATTGCCGCCCGAATTTTTGCACGAGTACCTCAAGTTGGAAGAGGAAATAGCACATTTGCTAAAATATTTGCCGTTCTTACCCGAAGATAGTTAATGCAGAGGCTGGTGTTAATCGTGAAAAAACAAACATTAATTGCTCTTTTTCTATTAGCTGCAATTTCGATACCAACCGCAATTGCGCGCGATTGGTACGAAGACAAATACGATCGTGATCACCACTGGTCATGGGATGAATGGAAAGCAAGCCGTCTAGCCTGGGAAAATGAACATGCGGCTGAACGCAAGTGGGATGAAAAGGAAATGAAGAGGGAGTGGGAAAAGCATAAACACCACTACCACTATTAAATTGAAAAATAGGCACTGCATTCGATGTCAATTCGTGCAGTGCCTTTAATTTACTAGCCATCCAATTCGCCCATATGGGCGCATTATTGTTGCTTCTGTTTGTTCTTCAGATATTGGTGAATAACCTGGTCTTCCTCAGGATTGATGTGTCCTGTCTGCGCTTCCAAATTCATGGCTTGCGTTCGATTTTGCGTCGGCAAGAGATTGTCATCATTTAGAAGCGCTCTACTTTCTGGAAGGCTTTGTTGAGGCGGCGGCTGCACTTTAGCAATTGCTTTTATCGGCTTTGCTTTTGTAATTGCAGTTTTAGGCTTTATAACTACCGCTTTTGCGTGGCAGGCCATTGGGTGTTGCATACACACGACCAGCACTAATGCAGCAGCTCGGATTATTGACTTCATGGCATGGCTCCTTTTCCTCTGCCAGAAGCGACGATTCAAACGAGGAAAAGTTGCGGGTTACTGATCTGCAGGCACCGTAGTTGATTTGGCATCATCGCTGTTTCTGCCGAACCAGTGATAGCCATTGCGATTTATTTTACCTGTAGCTGGATCGATCGTCAGGGTGCGTTCATGCCCACCAAAAAGTCCGCCGTTGGATGCAGTGAGAGTGCCATCGGCATTCAGTGTAATTGTGGCAGTGCCGGCGCTTATGCAATTGATGTGCCAGGGGCCATCTTCGTCAAGTTTACGTCTCAGTTCATCGAAATAGATCGTTGAAATGTCGCTGTGCTTCTTGATCATTCGCAAATCGCGAAGGATTTCTGCTTCGTTATCGAAATTTCCGTCATCATGTTGACTCAATGCATGATTTATCTTGTCGCGAATCTTAGCGGCTTCGACACTTACATCCGGAAGTGGTGGCAGGTCATTTGCGGTTGTACTTGTCAGCAACATTTTCTCTACGTCAGTGGGTGCTTTTAGATGTTCTGCTGCTAGCTCTTCTCTTATCATCTGCTTTATCTTTAGCTCTTCTGCGTCTAGTTGTTTTAGCAATGCGACGCTTTCGGTAAGTTTTTTCGATTCGGTGGGAGTTTGATCGGCAGGAACATCATCTTGTTTTGTTTTGGTTGCCGTCTTGGGATCGGTTGCGTTTGTTTTCGCATCAACTACCGGGGGTTTGTCGGCTTGATTTGGTTTTGTCGGCTTAGCAGGCGCATCGGGCAACGGCATATCAACTTCAGCATCAGCGTCAGGCGTGGCATCTGGTTGACCCTTCGGTGCAGTTTGCGGAGCAGTTTGGTCAGTCGGTGCACTTCCGGTATTCGTTATTGCAACGGGTGCATCAGGCAACGGTAGGTCAACATCGGCATCGGCACCGGATGCGGTGTCTGATGTCTTTTGCGTTCCTTTTAATTGAGCGGCAGCCAGATCGGCCGGACTAGCTACAACTTGTGCATTAGCGTTATCCGGCAAAGGCATATCTGGTGCGCCTTCAAAATCGGGGTAAGCTTGTGCCGAGGGTTGCATCGGCGCGTATTGCCGTTGGTTGTAATTATAAGTTTCGGAATTCGCCGGTGCTTCTGGCCCATTGTAATAATAGGCATTTTGAGACGGTGGGCAGATTCCGTAAGAATAAGCAGTAGGGTACGGCGGCGGCTCAACCTCTATGTATGCGACGTTGGGTCGTGGCATAATGCGATGGTGCCTGTACAGATAAACGAGGCGAGGGTCGCATACTTCTGTAAAAACAGGCTGACAATATTCTGGTCGGCGACTGTGACCAAGATCAAATCCTAATCTCAAGCCATTAGGACCAAGGCCTATAAACGCATCATCAGACATCTTATTTCCTCCCGCAAAAAAATGACTCGCGTCTATCGGCAGTGAATGCCTGAAGCGAAGTACCGAAAAGCTAACTGAGTGAACTAGGTAAGAGATAGCTTACGGGTTAGCCAGTGACCATCTGGTGAACGTTGATGGTGAGAGCAGGTTGGAAATACGAAGTTCACGAATTCTACTCAAACTAGCGGTTATGTTATTAACTGGAACTTTCACTGTTTGGCGACAGGACTTTTATGCGACTAACTGCTTCTGCCTTGCTTGTTTTGCTTCTTTTGAGTGCGGGGACTTGTTCCTATGGCGCTGATGGTTCAACTTCAGCCAAACAGCCGCCAACTCCCTTTAACCTATCTATTGAGAAGGCAAAATTGGATGACACGCCAGTCAGGCCTTTTACGTTAAACGCCGAAAAGAACGTAACAGGTGATGATAGGCTCCAGATGGAGCAGAATGCCAAGTTGGACTCAGATATGAAGACGGCAAAAGTGAATTGTGATCGATTCGCACTTGAAGCCTCGAAGAACATGCAATTGTTGGCAAATTACAATTTGGAAATTCTTGTTGATCGATCGATGTCGATGCGAAAGTTGGATTGTCCAGGTGGATTATCTAGATGGGAGTGGTGTGGATCGCAAGCTGCGGATTTGGCCAAGTCCGTCGGTTCTTTTATGCCGAAAGGTTTTACGATAGTGCCTTTCGCAGGAGAATATGACGTATTCGAACATGCCAGTGCCAACAATATCGAATACCTCTTCAACAATATTGGATTACAACATGGTACTCGTCTTTACGAGCCACTCGCGGAACGGCTGGATACTTTTTTTGCGCACTACAAACCTAATGCCAAGCCGCTTCTATTGGTTGTAATAACGGATGGCATCCCATTTCCAAAGTTTGAGCCTCAACTTGTTAAAGATGAACTAATTAAAACCAGCAATAGGATGATTTCACAGGGTGAGGTGACGGTCGTGTTTTGCCAGATTGGTGGTTGCGATCAAAAGGGACAAGACTATCTAACTGATCTCGATGAAAACTTAACTAGTTATGGTGCTAAGTATCACTTTATCCACACTGTTCCCTTTGATGTTCTTCAAAGCAAAGGTTTGGGTGCGACTCTGGTTTCGTGCGTTCAGCAATATGGACAAACAAAGGCGTTGAGTGCGCGAAAATGACTTCCAAAATGCTACGGACAGTATTGACGCTCGGTGTCAGCCTTGCATTTTTCTCTCTGGCACAACCGGCGCAGTCTGCACGTTACGCAGTAGTTGAACAATGGAGTGGTGCGCGGCACAGAATGAAACGCGTGCCAATTGATTCCGAACCGCGTGATATAGATCCAGATGATCGCGATGCTGCTGTGATCTCACCGGACGGGCGCTGGCAAACTCCGGAGCCGCAACCAATTGAAAGAGGCGACGCTCAACAGTTTCAGAGGGGTAGCAGCCAACATGTTCAGAGAAACGACGCGCAACAATTTGGTAATGGCAACAACAGAATTCCGCAGCCTGATTCAGCCGCTTTGAATCCAGCAGTTGATGCAGAGGGTATAAGGCATTTCAGCAATGGTAAGCACTTTGATCTAAGCAAAATGTCTGTTGATCAGGCTGTTGAAAACACTGGTAGGACGGAATTGGGAGAGAGCCCTAAGATGTCAAGATCGCCTGACTTTGCCTCTAACGGATTTGGCTCGGACGATAACCAGGCGCGACCAAGGCACAGGCGCCATCGCCGCGGCAATCCTAACAACACAACCTATACTGCCTGGTGGTAACATCATGTCTCCGACGCTTGCGCAAAGGAGAATGCAATGCATCCATGGCATGATGTGGAGCTGGGAGATGACTTTCCTAGGACTCTTCTGGCAATAATAGAGATCCCGATTGGATCCACAGTAAAGTACGAGCTGGATAAAAAAAGTGGACTGATTAAAGTAGATCGCACTTTGTTTAGCTCTGTTCACTATCCCGCTAACTATGGTTTTTTTCCACGCACATATTGCGACGACAACGATCCGCTTGATGTTTTAGTACTTGGGCAAGAGCCTGTGGTGCCACTTTCAATTGTTCGAGCCAAACCGATTGGGCTTATGAAAATGACAGATCAGGGTCAAATGGACGATAAGGTAATCGCAGTTCACGCTGATGATCAAGAGTATTCTCACTACAATTCAATTACTGAGTTGCCACCACATCGCTTGAAGCAGATCCAAAGATTTTTTGAAGATTACAAAATCTTGGAAAACAAGTCCGTAACGGTAGATGGATTTTTAGGACCAGAGGAAGCCCACCAGGTCATTAAAGAATCGATTGAGTTTTACAACAAAAATTCCGAACGGCTGCGCGCCAAGGATATGGCTAAAGTTTCGAAATAACAGTTGCACTCCACCAGGGTGGACTCGTTCGCTTTAAAAACGCGTCCCAATACCATGCTGAAACATCAGACCAGCTTCTACCTTTGCTGTCCGTGATGCTTTCCCTTATCTCGAGCTTTTTAGTGGCGCGTGTGCAACTGAGGCTATTCCAAAATTGTCCATTCGGAGTTTTCACTGTCGGATTCCAAATGATCGAATACCCCATTGCATGGAAGCAATCGGCCGAGGGGTGTACTTGTCTTGTTTCGTGCGTTATCCAACGCAGGCATACAATATCGTTACCCTTTGAAAAGACCGCTATCTTGCCAGGGAAGTCTTGCTCGTATTGGCGAATTATTTCGCTGTCGGGAAGTTTTGAAAGCTGAGTGCCTTCAAATTCGCGAGGCCAGCCAGGAAAGGCCGTAGCTTGTTCCTGTCCTTTTGCCGGAAATGGTATGAGTGGCACAAGCATTGCTGCGCAGCAAATGAGCGTGAAAGCAGCTTTTTGTTGGAGCGAGATTACATTCGAAAAAACATTCGAAAAAACCATTTTTTCCTTTTCCGACGGTTTCGTGGAAGACATAGAAGTTCCGATCAATATCAATAAAAGACTGAGTATTGAATAGACGCTTAACCCGGTACCCCAATGAATAGTATGTTCAAACTCTCCTTGCAGAACGCCATTTACCTGCAGCATAAATAGTAATGCGATGCGAAGCGGGTTACCTATAATTGCAAAGGTGATAGAAGTTGCGATTATTCTAAACGTATTTTTCCAGTCAAATTTGAATAGGCCGGCCAGTGATGTTGCCAGGTAAATATAAAACCAGAGAATCTTGATGCCACCGCAGGGCGGATCTACTTCAAGTAACTGACCATTGGCATAAATCGATACTCCTTCGACGGAGACTGGATATTGGCATGTCGCCAATACTAAAGATGCTAAATGAGCAATCAAATAACGCGCCGGAAAACCAAGGTAAAAATTCAATGTAGAGATAACCGGCAGTGTCATATAGAGCAAGATCCAATCGCAAATTCGCAATTTATTTTGAGATAAAAGACGAGGCAGAAAAATGCCCAGGCTAGTTATTGCGAAGACTCCTTCGACAGCCTTGGGTGCCCACCAGAAGGTAGCAATATAAAGGGCAACGCTGGCTATGCCTAGAATCCATTCGAATTTATTCGGAGCAGAGGGATTTGGCATTTCTCGGCGCAGATAAATCAGAACGAGAAAGGTAATGAGCGCAACTATGCCCAATGGTTCATCTGATCGATCGAAATACCGTTGAACATACCAAACCCAAACGGGCCAGAATGCACCTATTAATAGGAAGGTAAATCCGAACCTAGCCATCCGCAATCGCTCTCCTGCGACGGCGAGCTACAAATAGAACTATGCCCAGGACACCCATGACCAAGAGCAGCATCGGAAGTGTTTCCGGCTCTGGTACGGGTTTGGTTTCCTCAGCCATCTGGTCGGCAGCATTCGATCTGTCATCACCCGATCCAAGGCGCGCTTCATCGGTAGATAATGCGACCGTGCCATTCGTAGAACCTGCAAAATATCCTTTATGTGGAGATTCTATCAGTCTCTCTTTGTCTAATTCCGTGGTAGAAAACTCACCCGCTGTCGCAGCAGCGGTGCTGAGGTTGTT
Organism: Actinomycetota bacterium; assembly: GCA_903970355.1. Taxonomy (GTDB): domain Bacteria; phylum Cyanobacteriota; class Vampirovibrionia; order Obscuribacterales; family Obscuribacteraceae; genus CAJCIF01. Next base: position 5,365 of record CAJCIF010000019.1, on the reverse strand, counting down.
AAGTTGCACTGTACAAGCTTCAAATGCTTTTTTGATATCTAAATTCAGTGGATGCATCGATTGTGCTATTCTGCCCAACGAAAAACGGTTTGGATTCGAATAGTGCCTATATCGTTCGTAAGGCAAGCTCACAATTGCACTCGTAATTGGTGTAACTACGTGCAGAGTCTTAGCCAAAAACTCATCCGTGCGTGTAGCATTCGAAACATAATCCGCGGTGCGAATATCTTCATTGATTTTTTCTGCGACTGCTAAGGCATCCAAAGAATCATAGTCTTTCGAAGTGGTTTCTTCCGAGGTGGATTCATGTTCCGAGATACTTCGGCTAACCACCAATCGATCTCCCGGTTGAGTCCAATCGGAGAAAAATGCCTGTAGATCGCTTTTCACCGAGCCAAATTTTGGTACACGTTTTAATCCCGGTGACCAGAACATTCCGTCGAGTTCTTCATTCGGTCCAGAACAAACTTGCAAGTCATAAAGAATGGGATGATCTGCTCCGAGCAGAAGCCCTTTAATTTCGCTGGCTTTCTTCGCCGTCGGCTGTGAACCATGAATCCATAACACTGCAATGTCTTCTTTTTGAGCGACATCAACCAACTTGTTGTATAGGAAGAAACTATTATCCTGTCCCCCTATGAAATTTACTCCTTCAAAACCGGGTTGGATTTGATGTTGCGCGTCGGAACTCACAGCATCTGTAATCACGTAAATTTGTGAATCCAAATTCGTTGGTATTTGCTTGAGCGCTTCGAAGAGTTCTGATTTTATTTGATTCAATGAATCTGAGCCGTCGATCACAATGATGGTGTGTTTGGGTACGGTATTTTGGATATGTTCGAGTTTCTGTGCAACTTGATATGTCTTACTGCCAACTGAAATCTCATGCTGCTGGTCAACGATTTGAATTGCGCCAGGTAATACGGTTGAATTGTCTGATCCGCTCGTACTCAAATGTTCAGTCGAAGTTGCTCCTTCCACGACAACTGTTCTTTTGCCATCGGTACCGAAATTTTGTTCGGAGAACGATGGCAACTCTATAGCTCCAGTCTGTGGTGAATCGATTCTCAGCGGTGCAACTAAATCTAGCTGGATTTTAATTATTGAATTGGGCGAAATAGGATAACACTGCATTAGTATTTGATCTGGTCCACAACAGCTAACCAGCAACGGATGGTCCTCTAGCTTAAGCGATCTTTTGTAAGTGCCACGGGCTGATCTGCGGCTTTCAATGGCAGCTTCATAACTTCTGCCATCTCGCCAATATATTGCTTTGGTGACAACTGCACCTGGTGGCAAGTCTACTTTTGCTCGGGCCTCTCGTTTATATTTGGATGTGTTAATAAACTCGACAGTCCAATGCAAATTTGCAGTCGCACTAGCAGATTCAATTTGTCCTGTTATCGCCTCGTTTGCTGAAGTCAAACCCCTCGAAATTGAACTGACAGATTCGCCGGCAATGTCTGTATCCACATCGAATTCATCTTGTACACTTTTTCCATCTATTGTGATTTGGGCATGTTGCATTGTTGCTCGTGCATCCGCTGGAATTGGCACGGAGTTGAATGGTTTGCCTGTAACTTTATAAAATGCTTCGCGAACTCTATCGAGATTGGGCGGGTGGGATGCTTCAAACAAAGTTCCGAGAATATCGGTAGCTTTTCCAGAGCGTTCATAACATGCTCGTAGAAGAACATCCTGATTGCCATTTGCGCGAAGCCAATTGAGATCATTAGACGCGGTCGGGTTGGATGGATCGCAATACATACCGAGATGAATACGTGTCAGTGTTGATGGCAACTCCACAGCAATGATGGTGGCAATAACAAGTAAGTGACCGAGATGCTTGGCATTATCCGGTTCGAAATTTACTGCTCCCTTTCTCGCTAGTTCGCAAATAATGCGACCGGCATGATGAGTTGTAAAAATGGAAATTAACGGTGCCAGGCCAAGAAGTCCAATTCCCAGAGCGAACACCCATAAGAGAGAGACGGGAATGAGAGGAATGAACATAACTGCATAAGTGCTCGCAATACCTGCCGCCATGCCGTTCAACAGTGTCAAAAACGCATAATGCTCATTACGAATATGAGACATGCTGATGAGCACAAGCGCATTGCTCAGAGGAATGAGAGCAAAAAGCAATGCGTGTCCAGTAGATGGGAATGGATCGAAATATCCCCGAGCAATCACCCGCAACTGCAGTTCTACAACGAGTGCTACCAATGGCAACACAACGCCAAATATGGCAAGCAGAATTTTTCCCTTTAGCAAAGAAGAATTGACGGTGTTGGTTTTCGGACTAACAGTAGTGATGGCTTGCGACAAGCAATTTCATCCTGATTAAATTGAGTAAGCTCTTGCAAAATGTTCCCATGACTATAATAGGCTGTAGAATGCAGTTGAGCAAACGCTAATCAGAAGAGATGACCCGGAATGGAATCTAGTAATTCCCCTAGTTTTGTAGGTTTATCATGGCAGAAATCATTGGTGTAGTTGCTTTTGTGTTTTTAGCCTTGCTGCTCTCGAGCTTGAAGATTGTTCGAGATTACGAGCGGTTGATCATTTTTCAACTGGGACATGTAAAAGGTATTCGGGGTCCGGGTGTGCAGATGGTAGTGCCATTTTTAGAACATTTTCTGAAATTAGACTTGCGTGCTTCAACCATTCCTCTTCATGTGCATGAAGTTGTTACCAGGGACGATATAACGATTGAAATTAAGGCGAATTGTTTGTTTCAAATAGGTGACCCCCTCAAGTTGGTTACCAATCTGGAGGATCCCAAATATACTACCGAGGCTGTAGTGACATCTGCGCTTACCAGTGCTATAAAGCAAAACGATCTCGAGCACCTGGTGGAAGCGCAGTCTCAATTTTTAAAACGTCTTTGCTCCGCTATTGATAAACAAACAACAAAGCTGGGCATCCGAGTTACGCTTATACAATTGGAAGATCTCAAAATTCTTCGAGGGCACTCACCGGACAGAAGGGAGCCCTCGCCAACGACTCATCTAACCTCGTTGAAATAGCAGCTGTGGACAAGACTACCGAAGAAATGCAGTTGGTTACGGACATCCTCGAAGATGATTCGTCTCAGGTTGAAGAATTGGAGCTTGTGCCTGAATCTGTTAATGGATCTTACGAGTACCAATTTACTTCGCATTCTTACGTTTATGGACATGACCATAAATCTTCGGCAGACAGCTAGAAGTCCGGCCATAGCAAAGCAGTGCAGTACCAAGACTCTAGTCCACAATCCGTAGTCCATTGACTACGGAATCTCTACAACATTGCCGGGATAGATGGGCTTGCCATGTTGTTGTTGCTGGAGGGCTTTAGTGATCTCGAGAATCTTTGCATTTTGAGAGTTTGTCCAGTGATCTCCCTTGTGATATTGGTGCCCGGTCACTTCAGCGTAGGCTATGCCCCACAGAGTATTGTTTTCAGTTTTTGACACATTGTATTTGTGGTGCGCTGGTCCTTCAGGAGGTGTAGGTGCCGTATGAGGAGCTGGAGGAGGCGCGTCTGCTGGTTTTGGTGGCGGAGGGGGTGCATCTGCTGCTGGAGCCGGAGCGGGAGCTGGTGGTGTTTCCGGAGGCAGATCTGCTGGCGCTTGAGGGTGGAATTCATTGAATTTGGCCAGGGACTTTTGGTCAATAGCCGGATATGCTCCATTGTGATCAGCCATTTCCGACACATCGGGGTGATAGAAGTTGTCTCTCAATTTTCTGGCAAGATTGCGTTCATCGTTCGATAGTGCATCGTTATCCCTTAGAGCATTGTCGATTGAATCGGGGGTGATGCCTTGAGTCGGATCTTTTGGATCTGTCAATTTATCATATAGAGTTTTACCGCTTGCATCAGGAGTCGACAATGCGTGTGCAATGTCTTCGGCTGAGCGGCCTTTCTCAATATCTGATTGCAATTCTTTCAACGAACTCTCGTCTTCATAAGGATATCCAAAACTAGTGTGACCAAACGTGCCGTTCATCAAATTCTCTTGCGCGTTTTTGTAGATTGCTTCATCTACAGGAGAATTGCTCGACATTTTAACTAGATCATCGGCACGCTTTTGATAAACGGTTTCACTGGAAGAATGCACTTCTTCTTTCAGTTTTTCTATTCCTAATACTGGCAGGACACCACTTTTTTCAAGTTCACTAACGGCAAGTTTTTGTTTGTCGGAGTCAACACCGACCGAATGAGTCCAGGCGTTGAGATCTTTTAGCGCATCGGATGTCAGACCGTGAGCTGCTTGTTGTTCAATTTTATTGAGTGTTTGTTTGTCTTGTGCACTGAGTTCGATGGCCATTTTCCTTACCCCTTTCCTAATCAGGTAGTTCAAATAGCGCTTCCAGTGCTGCTCATCATGCTATGGAACAAACTAGACAAAGTCAAGGCTCGCATGGGAATTCCACGATGAATTGGGCTGGAAAAAGGGAAATATTGTATGCGACACAAATTTGACACCACCCTGCGATCATCCTGCCACCATCAAACCGTAGATTGGTGTTCGACCGGGTAACACGGGGCCCAGTTGTAGCGCTTCCAGTGAAAACTGTGCCCCTTATCCGGATGGTATTCATTCCTGGAGTGGGCATAGCGGTGCTATGCCCCTACGTTAGATCGTAAGATCGTATTTGTTCTAAGTCGTTCTAAGTCGCATCGCTGCGCATGCGATAACCGACACCGTGAATATTTTCAATAATGGAGTTTTCACCGTCTTCGCCGAGTCTTTGTCGTAATCGTCTGAGCGCGCTTCTCAATGCGTTAGTTGATGATTCGCTGTCGGTGTCCCAAATTCTGCGTATAAGTGCGTCTGAAGAAAATACGCGATCAGGATTTCGCATAAAGAATTCCAGGAGCGCAAATTCCTTAGGCAGCAAAGTTATCTCTTCGCCATCTTTCGTGACGTTGAAATTGCCGGCATCTAATCTGATACCATGCATAACAAGCACCGTTTCCTGCTGATAAGAAGCTCTTCTTAAATGAGCCCTTATGCGAGCGAGAAGTTCTCGCATGCTAAATGGTTTTGTAAGGTAGTCATCACAACCGGCGTCTAACCCGGTTTCTTTATCGGCATCAGTCATTTTCCCAGTTAGCATAATTACCGGGGCCATGCCACCATTGGCCCGATATTGCCGACAAACTTCAACGCCGGAAAGTTTTGGCAATTGCCAATCCAGAATAATGAGGTCATATTCGGCGCATTTCAATTGCAGAATTGCTGCTTGCCCATCATCAACGATATCTACCAGATAGCGTTCGCCTTTCAGCAACTCTTCAACAAATGCTGATTGTTCCGGATTATCTTCAACTAGAAGTATTTTTGGCATCCACGAGGCGCTCCCTGGGGAAAACAATA